>CAIUPC010000119.1 GCA_903900905.1 uncultured Acetobacteraceae bacterium | reverse complement strand
GATATTGAGCACGACAGACCAAATTCGTTCCCACGATCTGTGAATCCGGTAGGGACAAGCCGTGCCATGACGATTGAGGCAGGATCGCGCGAAAATCGTTTCCGCGATCGGTGAATCCAGTGGGGACAAGCCGGACCCTGGCAAATGAGACAGAGGCCCGTATGACAACGACCTACCCAATCCGCGCCATCGCCTCTTCCAGCCGCGCAGCCTCGGCCAGATAGGCCGTTACGCGGGAGCGGTTTTCCTCCACCACCTCTTCCGGCGCGCGGCGCACGAAATCGGCGTTCGCCAGCTTCTGCTGGAACTTGCGGGCCTCGGCCAGCGCCTTGTCGCGGTCCTTGCCCAGGCGCACCCGCTCCACCGCCAGGTCGATGATCCCGCCCAAAGGCAGCACCACCGTCGCCTCATCCAGCACCGCCTGCGCCGAACCGGCTGGCAGGTCCTCGGTCAGGGCGCGGACTTCGGACGCCCGCGCCATGCGCCGGATCGGGTCGATCCAGCGCTGCGCCCGGGCCAGGGATTCGTCCGATGCCCCGCGCAGCAGCAGCGGCGACAGCGCGCTCGGCGGCACGTTCATTTCGGTGCGGACCGAGCGCACCAGCGTGATCAGCCGCACCACCCAATCCAGTTCCGCTCGCGCTTCCGCGGCGCCCGTCACGGCCGAGGCCACCGGCCAGGACTCGCGGATCAGGCTGCCCTCCGGCCCATAGCCGAAGCGGGCCCAGAGTTCTTCCGTCACGTAGGGAATGGCCGGGTGGAGCATGCGCAGGATGATCCCCAGCACATGCGCCGCCGTGGCCCGCACTTCCGCCGCCACCGCCGGGTCCGCGCCCTCATACAAAGCCGGCTTGGCGAATTCGAGGAACCAGTCGCAATAGGTGTTCCAGACGAAGCGATAGCCGGCGGCGGCATATTCGTCGAAGCGATAGGCTTCCAAAGCCGCCGTCGCCTCCGCCACCGCCGCGTTGGCCGCATCCAGGATCCAGCGGGTCAACGGCAGCGTCGCCTGAGCCGGATCGAAGGCGGGATCGATCGCCACCCCGTTCATTTCCGCGAAACGCGCGGCATTCCAGATCTTGGTGATGAAGCCGCGATAATCCTGCACCCGGCTGGCGCCCAATTTCACGTCGCGGCCGGGGCCGGTCAAAGCGCAGATGGTGAAGCGCAACGCGTCGGTGCCAAAACTGTCGATCAGCTCCAGCGGGTCGATGGAGTTGCCCTTGGACTTCGACATCTTCTGGCCCTTTTCGTCGCGGACCAGGCCATGGATGTAGACCGTCTTGAACGGCACATCGCCCATGAAATGAATGCCCATCATCATCATCCGGGCCACCCAGAAGAAGATGATGTCAAAGCCGGTGACCAGCACATCGCCGGGATAATAGCGCGCTACTTCGGCGGTCTTGTCCGGCCAGCCGAGGGTCGAGAACGGCCACAAGGCGGAGCTGAACCAGGTGTCCAGCACGTCCTCATCCTGCGTCACCGCGGTATCGTCGCCATAATGCGCCCGCGCCAGTTCGGCCGCTTCCTCGGCGGTCTTGGCAACGAACACTTCCCCATCCGGGCCGTACCAGGCGGGGATGCGATGCCCCCACCAAAGCTGCCGGGAAATGCACCAGGGCTGGATGTCGCGCATCCAGGCGAAGAACGTGTTCTCCCACTGCTTGGGCACGAAGACAGTCTTGCCGGTCTCCACCGCTTCGATCGCCGGCTTGGCCAGCACGGCGGCGTTGCAATACCACTGCGTGGTCAGAAGCGGTTCCACCGGCACGCCGCCGCGGTCGCCATGCGGCACCTGGTTGGTGTGCGGCTCGATCTTGACCAGCAGTTCCAGGCGTTCCAGCTCGGCCACGATGGCCTTGCGGGCCACGAACCGGTCCATGCCCTCCAGCGTGCGCACGAATTCCGGATCCGCGATCCCCTCGACCGCCGCCAGATCGGCCTCGATCTCGGCCAAAGTCACCCGCGCCTGTTTGTCCAGGATGGAGGGCATGGCCAGCCCATGCCGCTGCCCCACGCCAAAATCGTTGAAATCATGCGCCGGGGTGATCTTCACCGCCCCGGTTCCTTTTTCCGGATCCGCGTAGGTATCGCCCACGATGGGGATGCGCCGGCCGGTCAGCGGCAGGATGGCGTGCTGGCCGATCAGGGACGCCAGTTCCGGGTGCTCGGGATGCACGGCGACGGCGGTGTCGCCCAGCATCGTCTCGGGCCGGGTGGTCGCGACCGTGATGAAGCGGCCGGGCTGCCCCTCGATCGGGTAGTTCAGGTACCAGAGGGAACCCTTCATCTCCCGATTCTCGACCTCAAGGTCGGAAATCGCGGTTTGCAGCTTCGGGTCCCAGTTCACCAGCCGGCGGTCGCGGTAGATCAGGCCCTGGCGGAACAGGGTCACGAACACCTCCCGCACCGCGGCGGACAGGCCATCATCCATGGTGAAGCGCTCGCGCGGCCAATCCAATGACGCGCCCAGGCGGCGCAGCTGGCGGGTGATGGTGCCGCCGGATTCGGCCTTCCATTGCCAGACGCGTTCCAGGAACTTCTCGCGCCCCATTTGCCGCCGATCGATGCCGTCGGCGGCGAGCAGGCGTTCGACGACCATTTGGGTGGCGATGCCGGCATGATCGGTGCCGGGCTGCCACAGCGCATCGCGCCCGCTCATCCGCCGCCAGCGCACCAGCGTGTCCTGCACGGTGAAGGTCAGGGCGTGGCCCATATGCAGGCTGCCGGTGACATTCGGCGGTGGGATCATAATCGTGAAGGGATCGGCGGCGGAGGCGGGATCGCAGGCAAAGGCGCCCTGCTGCTCCCAGCCTTCATACAGGCGGGGTTCGATCTCTGCTGGGGCGAAGGATTTGTCGAGCATGGTGGGTCTCTCCCGCGGCCCCGGGCACCAACCGCGAGAGGCCGCTCATGGCGGAAAAATCAGGGTGCGGCGCGGCCGGCGACGCGCTCGATCTCGGCCTGTACGAGGCGTTCGACCAGCGGCGGCAAATTGACGTCGAGCCAGGTCTTGAGCATCAGGCGGATTTCCTGGCGCACGATATCCTCGATCGTCAGGCCGTGGCTGCTGACCGCGAGGCCGCGATCACTCGCGACCGTCCGCATCAGGCTGCCAAGGCTGGACGCGGCGGCCAGGGCGGCATCCGGCGCGACCAGTTCGTCCGGCTCCCGCGGGCTGACAGGCGGGGGATCGTTCGGCGGCATCGGCATGGCGGCCTGCAACCGCACCCGCTCTATCGGCGGTTCCGCCGCGCGGGCGGGTTCAGGCGGGAGGACAGGCGCAACATCAGGAACCACGGCCGGGGCGGGGGCGGCCGGCACCACAACCGTATCCTCCGCGTCCACCAGCATCGAGGGCTCAAGCACGAGGACATCGTCAGGCTCGGGTGCCTTCGCCGGTTCCGCGGCACCCGCTTGTGGCGTGTCCTCTTCACTCAGGATCCGGCGGATCGAGGCCAAAATGTCCTCCATCGACGGATCAGCGCCTTGGCCCGTGGTCTGCCGGTTGGGGTCGGGCGTTGTGTTCATCTGCCTGAACTCCGCGTCCAATCAGCGGCCGGGTTGATCGG
>CAIUPC010000118.1 GCA_903900905.1 uncultured Acetobacteraceae bacterium | reverse complement strand
CTGAAGGAAGCCTCCGTGACAAACTCCAAGCCCGTCCTTATCGACCGCCATCCCGGCCGCTCGGCGCAGACCATCGGCCTTGCCCATGCCCTCGGCACCGACCCCGCCCTCATCCATCAGCCGTCCGTCGGCGTGGTGGGCACCAAGGGCGACAGCCAGTGCTATCTTGGGGTGATGTCGAAGGTGGACGCGATCCACGCCAGGCTGCGCGCCCGTATCGGCCAGGGGCCGGGGCAGCTGCCGCTGCGCCTGGTGCAGCCCGAATACACGATCGCCACCTCGGACGGCATCCGTAACGGCACGCGGGAAATGCGCTACTCCCTCATTGGCCGCGAAGTGACGCATGACGCGCTGTGCGAGCATCTGGAGGCCACCGGCCTCGCCGGCACGATCGCCGTCGTCGCCTGCGACAAGCCCCCCGTGGGCACGCTCGCCGCGCTGCTGGAGCACAACCAGCCCTCGATCATCATGTCGGACGGGCCGATCCATCCGGGGACGGACCCGAATACGGGGGAGGCGTTGGATATCGTCAGCGCCTATCAGGTCGCCGGCAACCCGGACGAAGCCTATCGCCATCACATCGCCTGCCATGCCTGCCCCGGCATTGGCAGCTGCGGCGGCATGTTCACCTACAACACCATGCAGACCTTCATCGGCGTCGTCGGCATGCAGCCGCTGCACATGGTCGCGCCGGCGTCCGACGATCCCCGCCGGGTCAATGAATTCGCCGACGAGCTGGTGGGCTACCTCGCCAGCATGATGGAAAAAGGCCTGAAGCCGCGTGACATCGTCGTGCGGGATTCGATCCGCAACGCGGTCATCGTCGCCATGGCCATCGGCGGCTCGACCAACGTGACGCTGCACGCGCCGGAGATCGCCCGCGCCGCCGGCTACGCCGATTTCTGGAAGGACGTCATGACGCCGGAGGAGTTCAATTACCTCTCCCGCGATGTCGTCCCGGTGCTGACCGACGCCCGCCCCTACGGCGCCTACTCCATGGTCGATATCGACCGGGTCGGCGGCGTGCAGGTGATCGTGCGGGAGCTGCTGGACGCCGGCCTGCTGAACGGCGATGTCATGACCTGCACCGGCAAAACCCTGGCCGCGCAGGTCGCGCGTCTCGGCGCCGCGGCCTCGGACGGCAAGGTGATCCGCACGGTGGAAAAGCCCTACAAACCCACCGGCGGCCTGCGGGTCCTTGGCGGCAACCTGTCGCCGGATTTCTCGGCGATCCTGAAGCTGGCCGGGGTTGAAGGCGGTCTCGAGAACAACATCTTCCGTGGCCGCGCGCGGGTGTTCGAAGGCGAGCAGGCGCTGCTGAACGCGCTCGATCAAACGCCGGAGACGTTCGAGAACAATGACATGATCATCGTCCGCTACGAGGGCCCGAGCGGCGCGCCGGGCATGCCGGAAATGCTGGACCCGACGTCGCGCATCACGACATTGTGCCGCGAACGGGGAATCGTCGTCGGGCTGATGACCGATGCCCGCTTCTCCGGCGGTTCGGTCGGCCTCGTCATCGGCCATGTCGGACCGGAAGCCGCGCTCGGCGGCCCGATCGCGCTGATCCGGAACGGCGATGAGATCGTGGTCGATCTGAACAACAGCACGCTGAGCTGCACCGCGCTGGAGAATGAGGCCACGGAGGCCATGCGCCTTCTCGATTGGAAAGATGAGGTCGAAGCCAATGGCGGGATCCACCCGAATTGCGGCATCGCCGACACCCGCCTGCTGCATCGCGCCCGCCTGACGGCCGTCCCCGCCACCCGCGGCGGCGGCATGCACCCGAACCGGGAGGTTTGGGTGCGGGCGCCGCGCACGGCCGAGCGGTCCGGCTTCAGCCCGATGAACAAGTACCGGCCGGGGGCGAACAAGACTTTCTGATCAGACCCTATGCAAGTCCGGCCTGATGGCCGGGCTTGCCCCCCACCACGGATGTGCAATCCTGCGCGCCGTGATGGGAGCTTCGAACGATCCATGAAAGAGAACAGCATCAGGCGGGCGGTGCGCGAGGGGCGGGCCGCCCTTGGCACCGGGCTCAAGGAATTCGCGTCGCGCGGCGTGCCCTGGATCATTGAGGCCTCGGGCTTCGATTACTGCATGATCGACCATGAACACGGCGCTTTCGACCTCGAGACGATAGCCGATCTGGCGGGGTGGTTTCAGGCTACCAATGTTTCGGCGATCGTGCGGATCCATAAGTCTTTCATCCATTTGATTCCGGCGATTTTGGATCAGGGAATCATGGGCATCCAGGTCTCCGAGGTCGAAACGGTCGAGGAGGCTCAGGCAATCGTCCGGGTCGCGAAATATCCGCCGATGGGCGATCGCGGCATTTCCGGCCAGGGGATGCACACGGGCTACCGCAGCTATGGCGCCCGCCACGCGACCGAATACGCGCCCTGGGCCAATGCCAATATCATCGTTTGCGTGGCAATCGAATCGCTGGAGGGCCTGGACACTGTCGAGGCCATCGCGGCGGTGGAGGGCATCGACATGATCGCCTATGGCCACTCCGACCTCAGTGCCCGGCTGGGGGTGCATTTGCAGCTGGAGCACCCGACATTCAAAGCGGCCGTGCGCCGCATCGCGGAGGCTTGTAACGCGCATGGCAAGCTCTGCCGGGGTTCGGCGGAGACCGAGGCGCAGATCGAGGAATACTGGCAATTGGGGTGCAAGGTATTGAACCTGCCGGGGACGGATGTCAGCACGTATCTGGATGGGCTGAAGACGCGGGCCGGGCGGGCGCATGCGCGGTTGAAGGCGATTGGGGTTCCGGTGCCCTGATCGGGGGCGGTAATGCGCAGACGATCACGCGAAGGGCATCGGTTCGGCCGCTACTGTGTCGCGCTGGTGCTCGATGGCCGCGATATCGTCATTGGTGAGGCCAGCCCGCTGGGCCAAATCCGCCAGTGCGTCACCGATCCGGACGGATCTCTTGTCCTTCATTCGTGTTTCAGTCTCTCGCTCGGTCATGCGAAAATCCGGTGCAATGCCACCGCGATCTCCGGCGCCAAAGCGAGCGCGACCGTGTCGTCAAGCCCATATGTCGCAACCGTCGCGTATCCGTCCCCTTCCGGCGCCCGATGGACATCCACGACCCGCCGCCGCAGATCGATAATCCACACCTCGCCGATCCCCGCCCGCGCATAGAGTGGCAGCTTCACGGCGCGGTCGTAGCGGAGCGAAGTATCCGCCACCTCCGCCACCAACAGGATATCCGCGGGCCCAGGGCGCGCGCCGGTCCGGTAGTTATCGGCGCGCGGCCGGAACAGCGTGGCATCCGGCTGAGGCTCGTTGAACTCGTCCAATCGCGCGGGATTCTGGATCGACACAATCACCCGGTCCCCGCAGGCCAGGAACAACGCCTGCGCCAGACCATTGACGCTTGCCATGTAGTCCTGCCCGATCGGTGCCACGTCGATCAGTTCCCCGTCGATCAGTTCCACGCGGTCGCCCGCTCCGAGAATGCCGGCCTCGGCCATCCGGTAGTAATCGTCCACATTCAATCTGTGCCGCGTCAGCACGAGATCCACGTCGTCCATGGCGCACGCTCCCACGATCGAGGAAGCCTATACTGTCACACGGCGCCCCTCTGGTCCAACGATGACGGGACGCGGCCGGCCGGTCATGATGGGCCCTGGTAAAGGGACGTGCATCAGGATTTTCGCAGTGCGGCGCCCAAACTCAAACCAAAAGGAGCCACCCATGCGCGACGCAGCCGCACCCTGGCGGACCGATGACCTCCTCTACCTCGAACGCGAGATCAACTACTGGACCGGCCCGACGGGCTACGCCGCATGCACCAACGCCGTGCAGACAGCCCGCGACCACGCGGCCAAACACGGCATGAACCGCGTCGCGGTCCTCCCGGCCTGGGCCGCACAATACGACGGCGTGTTAAGCGAGATCGTCGCGGGGATCGACCCCGCTGGCCTCGTCACGGACTGCGACGGCGCGGAAATCGTCGTCATGCCCACGCCGGAGACCCTCGATCAATTCCTGACCTGGTGCGCGCAGCACGTCCGCTGGGATCGCCCCGCCTGGACCACCGCCCCCCGCCAGGCGTAAAAACGCGAAAACCCGAGGAGACCCCATGGCCTACGTTCCCGTTCTCAAATCACCCGACGAACTCACCGGGGACGCCCGGGCGATCGCCGAAAAGATCGTCGATACCCGCAAATCGCTGGAAGGCCCGTTCTCGGTCTGGATGCACGCGCCGGAATGGGCCGCGCGCGTCGCCCATCTCGGCACGCTGGTGCGCTGGGAAGGGACGCTGGAACTGCGGACCCGCACCCTCGCCGCGCTCGTCGTCGGCCGCCATTTCCAGGCCCAATATGTCTGGGGCATCCAGGGTGTTATCGGCGCCGAACGGAACGTCCCCCGCGCCACCATCGACGCGATCCGTGACGAACGCTCCGACGGCATCCCGGCCGAGGACCTGCAGATCATCGACTTCACCCGGCAATTGCTGCGCAAGAACCGCGTCGACGCGCCGCTGGCCAAGGCCGTCATGGCACGGCTCGGTGCGGACCAGTATGTGCAGCTGACGACCTGTATCGGCTACTACGCGATGCTGGCCATGACGGTGAACGGGGTCGAGCTGGAGCCGAACCCGAACCACGAAGCGCTGGACGTCTGACGGACGCCAGGCCAGCCCGGCCATCCTGTCCCGGCCGGGGGGCTAGAGCACAATTAGGTCAAGTTGACCCAATTGCGCTCTGGAAGTCTTTGTTTGATCGCATGATTCACGCCGCCGTCAGGGTGATCGCATATGGCTTACGGAGGAGCAGCACCCCCGTAAAACCGTCATCCTCGGGCTTGTCCCGAGGATCGCCCGCGGCACTGCCGTTGATGTTATTAGTAAAATACTGATGCCCGTGCGGCTGGAAATCCTCGGGACAAGCCCGAGGATGACGGTTTTTGGCGCAAATCTGCCATATGCGATACCCCTGCGCCGCCGTGTGGTTCCACCTCTGGCGATCATGCTCTAAACCATCCCGCGGATCCGCCCGCCATCCACGCGCATCATGCTCCCCGTGATGTAACCCGCCTTATCGCTGGCGAGGAACGCGCCCATCGGCCCGTATTCATCGGGCATCCCCACCCGCCCCGCCGGAATCTGCGCCACCGCTCCGGCCATGCGCTCGGCCAGTGCCTCCTCGAAGCTGATATTTTTCTGCCGGCCCAGCGCCGCGGCCGACTCCCTGGTCCTGTCGGTCAGGATCGTCCCCGGTGCCAGCACGTTCATCGTGACACCGTCCTTCATCACCTCACCCGACATCGTCTTCAGCCAGGCCCAGATCGAGGCCCGCAGCGTATTGCTCAGCGCCAGGTTCGGGATCGGCTGCTGCATGCCGGTGCTGCCGA
Organism: uncultured Acetobacteraceae bacterium; assembly: GCA_903900905.1. Classification (GTDB taxonomy): domain Bacteria; phylum Pseudomonadota; class Alphaproteobacteria; order Acetobacterales; family Acetobacteraceae; genus Rhodopila. The sequence continues at coordinate 3,769 of CAIUPC010000118.1, read as the reverse complement.
CAACGATGATCCGGCCCCAGCCCCGCGCCCGCATCGCCGGCAGCAGGGTATTGGCGATGCGGATCGGCGAGACGACGATATGCTGGAACCACGTCACCAGCTGGACCTCCGTCATCTCCGAGGCCGTGCATTGCGGCGGGCCGCCATGGTTCAGGACCAGGATGTCGACGCCGCCCATCGCCGCGACCGCCGCCTCCGCCAGCCGATCCATGGCCTCACCGGAGGCGACATCGGCCACGACGCCGAACGCGGCGGCCGCGCCCTTGGCCCGCAGCGCCGCGGCCGCTTCATCCAGGCGGCCTTGGTCGCGCCCGCTGATCGTTATAGCCGCGCCTTCTTCGGCCAGGGCATCCGCGATCGAGCGGCCGAGCCCTTTGGTTCCGCCCATGACAAGAGCCCGGCGGTTCTTCAATCCTAAATCCATGGTCCGCTCCCGCGATTGTTGCCCGCATCATAGGTGCGGCGCGCAACGCGTGAAGGCGTAAAGCGACGTTTCAAAAAAACGGCACGACCCAGGGCCGCAGCTGGTTGGACCCGTCTCTGAAACCAGCGAACAGAGGCGTCTCCCCCATGGCCCCAAGCCCGCCGGCGTCCAGGGTCGCGGCGTCGAGGTATGGCGTTGGGTCGAGCAAGTCCGATCGGCGCATATATGGCCTGTTCCTGACATTGGTGAGCGGGCCGGTTCCGGTACCCTGATACATCTCGAAATGCAGCATGCTCATGTTGATTTTCGCCAGATGCCCGACATGCGCGATGATCTGCCCGCGCAGGACCTTCTGCCCCGGCCTGACACCCGATGGGATGTTTTTGGAGACCTCACCGTAGCGAACCACGAAAGAGGTGTGGTCCACGACGACTGCCCATGAACCAAGATAAAAGGGGGCGGCCTCCAGGACCACGCCGTCCTCCACAGCCATGATCGGCGTTTCGACCGCCGCGTACAGGTCGCAGCCGGCATGCTTCCGGTTGCCATGATCCCTGCGCGCGCCAAAATTCCGTGGCGCCTCGTGGTAGGACTCCTTCGGCTTGAATTTGAGTGGGAACAGCATCACGGACTCCTTTTCTCAGTAAACCATCGCGGACGGGCCAGCAGAGCCGACGAGAGCCCCGCCGGCGCGAAGACGAACTCGGCGACGATATCGGCGTCCCGGCGCGGCAGGATCGCGCCTTCCTCACCGGGGCGGCCGCCCCAGACACGGCGCACGGCGCCGCCTTTGGCACTGCCGGACTGACTGGCCGGAGGCCCCAGCGCCTGCTCCATCTCGCGCAGAATTGCTGCTGGTTCGACGGACTCCGAGAGCGCGAACGACAACGCGTCAGGGCGGACAACATCGCCAGTGGACGGGAAAAACGCGCGCACGAAGGTACCGCCGACAAGCGTAAAGCGCCGCTCAATGGCACCGCCGGCTTTCAGCCGTTCGGATGTGTCGACCAGACCAGGTGCCGCTTTAAGCTGCCTGGCAATATCCGTTGCCGTCATGTCCAGGCCAATGCCCAATACCCGCGCGGACGGGCCAGCGGCGCAAAGCGCCAGCATTACGGCAAGGAAGACAAACGGTTTAAATGCGTTGGTAATCCGCAAATGGACGATCGAACCCGTCAGCGCCATGCTTCGCATGAATCCGCCCCTGCCTGCAGTCATCCGACCCCTACCACAAACAGCCGCTGTTGGCGATTGACGCAGGTCAGTCGTCCTGGCGGAGGAACCCCCCACGTTCGGCGGCGGCCGGTAGCGCATTGCGCGCAAGCTACCCTGCGTTGCCGATGATCTATACAATCACGTGAAGCGTAAAATCGCCGAAAGGGCTGGACACAAATATGGCGCCACATCCTCAACGACTCACCGTCACCCGCCGCTCCTGGGCGCTCGCGCGGCCGATGGCGACGGCGCGCGGGGTCAGGACCACGGCCGAGACCATCATCGCCGAAATCGCGGACGGTGACTCTCGCGGCCGCGGCGAATGCGTGCCGCTGGAACGGTTCGGGGAGAGTACCGACAGCGTCGCCGCCGCCCTGAACGGGCTGAAGGACGCGATCGTCTCCGGCCTGAACCGGGAGACATTGCAGCGCGCGCTGCCGCCCGGTGCGGCGCGTAACGCGCTCGACTGCGCATTCTGGGACATCGATGCGAACCGGGCCTGGTGCACCGTCGCGGACCTGGCCGGGCTTGGTGCCACCATGCCGGTCACGACCGCCTTCACGATCGCGCACGACACGCCGGAGCAGATGGCCGAACTGGCCGCCGCCAACCGCGCTCGTCCGTTGCTGAAACTGGAACTGGGCGGCGACGGCGATATCGAACGCGTGCAGGCGGTACGCCAGGCGGTACCGGCGTCGCGCCTGATCATTGATGCCAATGAAAGCTGGACGGAGGCGCAGCTGCGGGCCTTCATGCCGGCGCTCATAGAGTGCCGGATCGAACTGATCGAACAGCCGCTGCCGGCCGGCGCTGACGACGCGCTGGCGGGATTCGCGCATCCTGTTCCGCTCTGCGCCGATGAGTCCTGCCGATCAGTTGCTGATATAGAACGGTTGGCGGGGAAATACGAGGCGATCAATATCACGTTCGACAAAGTCGGCGGTTTGACGGAGGCGCTCGCACTCGCGGCGCAGGCAAAGCGTCTCGGTCTCCGCATCATCCTCGGCGGTACGATCGGCACGTCGCTGGGGGTTGCTCCGGCGCTGCTCCTCGCGCCGAAGGCCGAGATCGTCCTGCTCGACGGGCCGTTACACCTGGCAGCTGACCGGTTTCCCGGGCTGCGCTACGATGGCAGCACCATTACCGCGCCGGAAGGGCGGTTTTGGGGGCAGCCAGGCTAAGAGAGAATCCGACGCGGGCCCGGCCAACCCGGCGCCCGGCGGCAAACACAAAACAGCATGAAGGGAAACGACCATGGGACGGCTTGAAGGCAAGATCGCGGCGGTAACGGGCGGGGCATCGGGAATCGGGGAGGCAACGGTCAGGCGCTTCATCGCCGAGGGCGCAAGCGTGGCCTTCTGCGACCGCGACAAGGAACGCGGCGAGCGCGTGGCAGCCGAACTTCAGGCAGCCGGCGCCAAGGTTGCCTTCACGCACGCCGATGTGGGGACCGAAGCGGCTTGCCTCGGCTTCATCAACGGTGCCGCGCAGACATTTGGGCGGCTCGATATCCTCGTTAACAATGCCGGCATCCGCAAATACGAGAAAATCGACGAAGCCAGCGCCGCGAGCTGGAACGAAATCCTCAGCGTCAATCTCATGAGTTACGCCTTTTGCGCCAAAGCGGCGGTGCCGCTCATGCGCCGCAATCCGGGTGGCGCGATCGTCAATATCGCATCCGTTCGTTCGGTCATCTCGGGTGGCGGCAACCTGCAATACGATACCGCCAAAGCCGCGGTGGCTGGTTTGACGCGGGGGCTTGCCGCGGATCACTCGGCGGAGGGAATCCGGGTCAACGCGGTTGGGCCAGGCCCGATTTTCACGCCGTTCCATCAAAACCGCATCGCGGCGGCCGGGCAGACGGTGGCGCAATACAACGCCCGTGCGGCCGAGGGCACCATGATGAAGCGCCCGGGCCGGGCGGAGGAAGTAGCCGCCGCGATCCTGTTTTTGGCATCCGAGGATGCGTCCTACGTGACCGGCGCGTTGTTGTTCGTGGATGGCGTGATGACGGCGCTGTAAGAGCAAGCGCCGTTGCTGTTGATTCATGCTCTCAACGTAATGGAACGGCTCGTCCCTGCTGCGTTCACACATCGCGGGAACGAAAATTTGGCAGGTGGGGACAACGGT
>CAIUPC010000117.1 GCA_903900905.1 uncultured Acetobacteraceae bacterium | reverse complement strand
TCCATTGAACGATCTTCAGGCCGGGTTCCCCGGACGCGTGCCATCCCATAGACTGACGGCGTGCCCGGAACCGAGGCGCATGGGGGCGCACAAACAACGATGCCGCTGAAGCCGACGGGTTTCTGGAGCTACGCGTCCAGCGACGAGAAAGCCGCCCTCGGTCGGCAGACGCAGCTGCGCGCGCTGCTGGCGGGGCGGGGCGGGGCGGGTAGCAATCCCTTTCACGAAGGGTGAAGGTTTGATATTGAAAAATTCGTTGAGTGCGCTGGATATTATTGCATCATGACCATTCCGACCTACGACGCGTGCATGCTACCCGTGTTGCGGCTGTGCGCCGGGCAGACATGGTATATCCGCGATCTCATTACGAAGATTTGCGACGATTTGGCATTGAGCCCGGCTGAACGGGAGGAGCAACTGCCAAGCGGCGGCTCTACGCGCATCGCGTCCAATGTCAATTGGGCAAAAACCTATCTTAAGCAAGCGGGACTCGTCGATCAGCCAAAGCGCGGTTTTGTTCGGACGACGGAAATTGGCCTTCAGCTTCTTAAAGAGAAACCGCCCTTCATCGATCGCAAGCGGCTTGAGCAGTACGGGGCGTTTCGTGCTTTTCTGGGCCGGACGCGGTCGTCCGCACCGTCGCCATTGCCGCAGCATGCCGACATGAGCACCAGCGAAGCGACCAGCACACCCGACGAGCAAATCGCAACAGCATCACGCTTCCTGGAGGTCTCACTCCGGGACGCCCTGCTGACACGCGTGCTGGAGGGGACTCCGGCGTTCTTCGAACACCTGATTATCGATCTTCTGCTCGCCATGGGTTATGGCGGGTCCAGGGCCGAAGCCGGTGAGCACCTCGGCCGCACAGGCGACGGCGGGGTGGATGGCGTCATTCGGGAAGACCAACTCGGTTTGGACCGCGTCTATCTGCAAGCGAAGCGCAATCAGCCCGGAAACAGCGTTGGCCCGGAAACGGTTCAAGCCTTCATCGGCGCCTTGGTCGGCAAGAGCGCCCAAAAAGGCGTCCTCATTACCACCTCAACATTCACCAAATCCGCGGAGGCCGCCGCCAAGCAGTCCGGTCACGTCCGGCTTGTCTTGATCGACGGCGAGGAACTGACCCGTTTGATGGTCCGCTTCAACGTCGGTGTTCGCGTGGCACGTTCAATCGAAATAAAGAGGATCGACCTGGACTACTTCCAAGGCGAAGAAGCCGAGTAGTGTGGCTGAGCGCTGGTTTTGAGTCACTGCCTGACTGTCCAGCGCTACTCCACCCCTGCGCGGCTCAATACCCCATCCGAAGCCCTCTCTTGTGGTCGAACGCCCCCTGACGGCGCCCACACCGAACATGCAACGCCAATGTGCTGTTGAGCTCGTTTCAATCGCGGTGACACCCGCCTCAAAGCCCGATCAGCCGGCTGGTGTGGCGGGCAATAACCCCCTCCTCATCAGTGGCGATCGAATAGGCGGGGAGCCGGGACGAAGCGCTGGTCAGCAGCGCCCCCCCATTTTGATTAGCCGCATCATCCAGCTCGAACCCCATCCAGCCAAGGCGCCGCAACACCCGCGCCCGTATCTCCGGGCTGCGCTCCCCGATCCCGGCGGTGAACACCAGCGCGTCAAGACCACCCGTGCTCGCCGCCAGCGCCCCCGCCATGCGGGCGACATGGTAGACGAAATAATCCACCGCCAGGCGGGCCAGCGGGGCCTCACTCGCCAGCAGGACGCGCATGTCGTTGGACACGCCGGACAGGCCTTTCAGGCCACATTCCTGATACAGAAACTGCTCCACCCGCGCCGCGCTCCAGCCCTTGACCTGTTGCAGCCACAAAATAACCCCGACATCCAGCGAGCCCGAGCGTGTGCCCATCGGCAGCCCGTCCAAAGCCGTGAAACCCATGGAGGAATCGACGCTCCGCCCCCCCACCAGCCCGCACATCGACGCGCCGGCGCCGAGATGCGCGACCACCACCCGCCCCTTTGCCACCGCCGGGGCCAGGGTTTCCAACACGCTGGCGACGTATTCATAGGAAAGCCCATGGAAGCCGTAGCGGCGCACCCCTTCCTGATACAGCGCATCCGGAATCGCGAACCGATCGGCCACGGCGGGGTGGCCGCGATGGAAGGCGGTGTCGAAGCAAGCCACATGCGCCACCCCGGGGAAGCGGGCGTTCATCGCCCGGATCACCGCCAGGGCCGGTGGATTATGCAGCGGCGCGAGGGGGGACACGGCCTCAATCCGCGCCAGCGTGCCGGCATCGATCAGGACCGGTTCAGCCAGATCGGGCCCGCCATGGACCACGCGATGCCCGAAGGCCGCCACCGTGTCCGGCACCGGCACCAGCGCCAATGCCGCCGCATGGTCGGTGACTTGCTCGATCTGGCCGGCGGTCAGACGGCGCGGCACCGGCCCGGCCTCATACAGCGCATATTTAAGGCTGGAGGAGCCGGCGTTC
>CAIUPC010000116.1 GCA_903900905.1 uncultured Acetobacteraceae bacterium | reverse complement strand
CCGGCCATCGTTACCCGTCATGCCGACCCACGGATCAAGTCCGTGGGTCGGCATGACGGGTAACGATGGCCGCTACGTCATTCATTTTACCGGTCGGTATCACATCGGCTTCTGGAACTTCAGCACGAATTCATCCACCGGTGTCGGGTTCTTGAACACAACGTTCGTCCGCGTGTCCTCGGGGTGACGAAGGAACCCGGCATCGGCCACGAACCGGAAGCCAGCCGCTTCAACCTCGGACCGCAGCGACGCCTCGGCGATCCGGTGATACGTCTTCCCCACCGTCGTCCCATCCTCCGGCCGCGCCGAATGATCGGCTATCACCAGAAAACCGCCGGGTTTCAACGCATTGAACATCGCCTTGTTCATTTTCGCGCGATCGACCTCCTGAAAGGTCGTGTCGTGATAGGCGAAGAAGAAGGTGATGAGGTCGAGGCCCGAGACCCCTTCCGGCACCGGATCATCCGTCGGGCGCACCACGGCGACCACATTGGCCATGGCCGGGGTGGCGGCACGGGCCTGGAATTTCTCGGATTCTTTCGGGTTCTGGCCATAGACCTTGCCGGTGGCACCGACGGCGCGGGCCATCAACTCGGTGCTGTAGCCGGCGCCAGCGCCCATATCGAGCACCTTCCAGCCCGTCTTCGGCCCCACGAATCCCAACAGCGACACCGGATCGCGCCGTTTGTCGTTCACCCGGTCCGCGTCGGACCGGTCGGGGAGGGCGACGATAGCGCCATAGTCCTGCGCCCGTGCGGACGCCAAAGGCACAACACAGCCGGCAGCCAGGGCCAAGGCTAAGATGGCGCGACGAGCTTGCATCAGGGACATCGATCATTCCTCCGGCATTTTTGATTGGTTGGGCGAGACCAGTGCCCGCATTATGACATGTCTGGTGAGGATACGTCAGGCTGTATCGTCAGCCATGATGGTCATCGCCTCTGCCGGGCTCACAGGCGCGACCAGCGGGCGGATTTTCAACGCGGATGAACCGTGATTAGTCTGCGAAAGGTTCCATCGAACGCCCGCGGCGCAAGCAATAAGAACAGCGCATCGCCGGGCTGGTTTTCGCTTCAGGGGGAGACAGACCATGACCACCCGCGTCGCAATCATCACCGGCGGGCTGCGAGGCCTCGGACGCGGCATGGCCCTCGGCCTTGCCAGTGCCGGGATCAAAGTGCTTGCCGTCGGCCATATCGACACCGACCTGCCGGAGATGTCCGGTCGTGACAATATCCATCCCATCGTCGCTGATATCCGCAAACCAGCGGAGTGCGACCGGGTTGTCGCCGCGGCGCTGGCGGTGTTCGGCCGGATCGACATCCTGGTGAACAATGCCGGCCTGACCTTCACCTATATCGCGCCCGACCGCTTCCGCCGCGCCGCGCCGCAGAAATTCTGGGAGGTTTCGGACACCATCATCCAGAATGTGATGGACACCAATTATGTCGCCGCCGACCAGATGGCGCGGCGGGTGGCGCCGTTGATGGTGGGGCAGGGATGGGGGCGGATCGTCAATGTGACGACCAAGCTCGACACCATGAACAAGCCGGGCGCCATTCCCTATGGCTCTTCGAAGGCGGCGCTGGAAATGGCGACCGAGGTCTGGGCCAAGGAACTCGCGGGCACGGGTGTGACAGCCAATATCGTCAACCCCGGCGCCGGGGCCAACACGCCCGGCATGGCGCAGGAGATGCGGGACTGGAGCCGTGACGGGAAGGCCGCCCGCCTCGTTGAACCCGATGAGATGGTGCCGCCCTTGCTGTTCGTGGTTTCACCCGCGGCTGATGCGGTGAATGGCTATCGCTTCGACGCCAATAACTGGGATTCCGCGCTGCCGCCGCTTGAAGCGGCCAAGGCTGGTGGCCGCCCGGCCGGGTTCGTGCTGCATCCGCGGGAGGATCCGGCCTGGGCGCGGTAGGCACCCTTGCGGCACGGCCGGGAATGCCTACGTTCTCACCATGACAAAAATAGCCGAACTGCCCCAAAGGGGCGTGATCGTGGTGGAGGGAGAAGATCGGGTCGCCTTCCTGCAGGGGCTCGTCTCCAACGATGTTGCCGCGGCGGTGCCGGGCGCTGCCGTCTGGGCGGCGGTGCTGACGCCGCAGGGCAAGTGGCTGGCGGATTTCTTCATCCTCGCGGATGGGGGACGTCTGCTGCTGGACGCGGAACGGGCACAATGCCCGATGTTAGTGCAGCGGCTGTCGCGGTTTCGCCTGCGTTCGAAAGTGACGCTGCGGTTCGATGAGGCGTTCCGGGTCTTCGTGGCCTGGGATGGTGCGCCGCCGGCTGGGATCGCCGGGCGGGACGCGCGCTTGCCGGAAGCGGGGTGGCGGGTCCTGTCGACCGATGTCGTGGCAACAACCGCGACGGCGGCCGATTGGGATGCGCACCGCCTCGCGCTGGGTCTGCCCGATGGCTCGCGCGATATGGAAACCGAAAAGACCGTCTTGCTGGAGGCCGGTTTTGACGAATTGAACGGCGTGTCCTGGAGCAAGGGTTGCTACATGGGGCAGGAACTGACCGCGCGCACCCGTTATCGCGGCCTGTTGAAACGGCGCCTGGTGCCGGTGGAAATCCTGGGGCCCGCGCCAGAGCCGGGCGCGCCGATCACCCGCGGCGCGATCGAGGTTGGCACGATGCGGTCATCGCTGGGCGCTGCGGGACTGGCGGTACTCCGGTTGGACGCGCTTGTTGGGGATGAGGCCCTGGCCAGCGGAGAGGCGCGGCTGGTCCCGCGGGTGCCGGGCTGGATGCGGTTGAAGACGGCCTGAACGGCTGGCCGAACGCCTCGCGCGAAATGGCATGTAAATTGCAGGCCATTCTCGTGATATTGAGGTGGCCCTAAATCGTGAGAGTTCTCCTCGCCGACGATAACGCCGAACGTTCCCATGCCATGGCGCGCATTCTGGCAGAAGACCCGGGTTTGACGGTTCTGCATCTGCGCCCTGGCGAATCGCTGGATGAGGCGGTTGCCGCGCAGTCCCCCGATATCGTGCTGGTCGACATGTCCCGCCCCGATCGCGACGCGCTGGACGGCATCCGCCAGGTGACGGCGCGCAATCCCCACCCGATCGTCCTGTTCGTCGATGAAGACGATCCCGCCTTCATGGAAGAGGCGATCAGCGCTGGCGTGTCGTCCTATAACGTGCTGGGTGTGGCGCTGCCGGACGTCAAGCCGATCATGCGGGCGGCGACGGCGCTGTTTCGGATGCATCAGCAGACGCGGGATGGGTTGGCCCATGCGCAGAGCCGATTGAAAGAGCGCGAGACCGTCGATCGCGCCAAGGCCATTCTGATTAAGGAGCGCCGTCTGGGCGAGCCGGAAGCCTATCGATGGCTGCGGCGGCAGGCGATGACCAGCGGAAAACGAATCGCCGATATCGCGCTCGCGGTCGTGCGGGAGAAGGAGGGAACCAGCCCATGAGCCAAACCATTCGCATCGGGCTCTTGCGCCTGGTTGATAGCGCTCCGGTGGTGGTTGCGCAGGAGCGCGGCATATTTGAGGAACTCGGGCTGGATGTGGAACTGTCGGTGGAGCCGTCATGGGCGAACGCGGCGGATAAGCTGACCTATGGGCTGCTCGACGCCGCGGTGATGCTGCCGCCATTGGTGCTGGCCGCGGTGATGGGGCTGCGCGGCCCGAAGGCCCGGATGGTGGTGCCGATGGGCCTGTCGCAGGGCGGCAATACCATTGTGCTCGGAAATGAGGCGGCCGCGGCGGTTGCGAATGCCGGGTGCCCCCGTGCGCGCATGCTGGGTGACTGGCTGCGGTCGGAACGCCGCCGCCGCGGGACCGCCGTCAAATTCGCTGTCGTGCACCATTTTTCAACCCATAACCTGTTGCTGCGCTACTGGCTGGCGGGGGCCGGGGTCGACCCGGACCGGGATATCGAGACCGTGGTCGTGCCGCCGGAACAGGTGGTTGAAGCGCTGGCCAGCGGCCGGATCGCCGGATTTTGCGCCGGCGCACCCTGGGGCGATGCGGCGGAGGCGGCCGGCGCGGGCAAAATTCTGTTAGGCAGCTCGCGCATCTGGCCCTCGCATCCGGAGAAGTGCCTGGCTTTGGCGGCGCCTTGGGCGGAGGCCCATCCCGCGGTGGCCCGCCGTCTGTTGCAAGCGCTGCTGCGTGCCCAAATTCTATGCGACTCGCCGGCGGAGGCGCCCGCCATCGCGGCGATGCTGGCGCAACCAGAGGGGTTGGCACTGCCGGAAAGTCCAACCCGAGCGGCTTTGGCAGAAGGGCTGGGGGTCGAACAGATCCGCTTCCACGCTGGCGCGACCTGGTTTCCCGCCCGCAGCCACGCTTTGTGGTTTCTCGGTCAAATGCAGCGCTGGGGTTGGGTGGGTGCGGGCGTGGACCTCGATCTGGTGGCGCGGGAGGTCTATCGTCCGGATCTCCTCGCGGCTGTTGCAGCGGAAGAGGGGATTCCAACCTGTGTGGCCTCGGCCGGCGGGCTGGAGCCGGTTTGGCTGCCGACGGCGTTCCCGCCGGAACGGTAAGCGGCGGGTCAGAGGAATATCAGCCCGTAAAATGAATGACGTACCGGCCATCGTCACCCGTCATGCCGACGCAGGTCGGCACCCACGCCTTTGCAGCCTTAGAGAGGAGAACGGCGTGGATGCCGACCGGAGCCTGTCCACGGACTTGATCCGTGGGTCGGCATGACGGCGTTGGGGCGCCGTCGATGAGTCAACGTCAAGGAGGACCGGTATAGGCCACTCATGATGCGCGTTAGTAAAAGACCGGAAGCATGAGCGGCTGACCGGTTACCGGTCGGGCTGGCGCGTCGACGTCGGCGCCCGGCCCGGTTGTGCCAACGATATTGGCCCGATGGTCATAATGAGGCAGGTGTTCAAGGATTGTTCAAAGCCGACGCCGAATAAGCGCCTTGATGAGAGCGACGCTTGGAATATATCAGCATAAAGCTAAAAAAACGTCATTATATGCACTTATTATAATCATTCACGATCATCCGGCGTGATTAATCCCTGACCATATGCTTCCAGAGAACTTGGCATCCTTCTTGCTGCGTATGCGAACAGGGGCCCACGCATGGCCCCCGGTGCGGCGCAACGATGGGCCGGCACACCGCGCGGAGCCAACAAGGCTCCTTCATCTCCGACCGATGGGCCAACGCCGTCCCATCCGTATAGAGACCCATCATGCGCACGGGATTCCTCAAAGCCGGCCATCTGCCGACGCTGTTCGCCTCCTTCCTCTATTTCGACCTCAGCTTCATGGTCTGGGTGCTGCTCGGACCGCTGGGCGTGTCGATCGCCAAGCAGCTGCATCTCGACCCCGCCCATAAGGGCCTGATGGTCGCAACCCCCGTCCTCGCCGGCGCCGTGCTGCGCGTCGTCCTCGGCGTCCTGGTCGACCGCTACAAGCCCAAGCGGGTCGGCATTGGCGCTCAGCTGGTGGTGATCGCCGGCCTCGTCGCCGCCTGGGGCATCGGCATCGACAGTTTCGAAGCCACGCTGATGCTGGGCTGCGTGCTCGGCCTCGCCGGCGCCTCCTTCGCCGTGGCGCTGCCGCTGGCGTCATCCTGGTACCCGCCGGAGCATCAGGGCACCGCGCTCGGCCTCGCGGGTGCGGGCAATTCCGGCACCGTGCTGGCCGCGCTCTTCGCCCCCGGCCTCGCGCTGGCCTTCGGTTGGCAGAACGTGATCGGCCTCGCCGCCATCCCGCTCTATATCGCGCTGCTGCTGTTCGCGCTGATGGCCAAGGACAGCCCCAACCCGGCGAAGCCGAAATCCTGGGCGGCCTATATGGGTCTGCTGAAGGTGGCCGATGCCTGGTGGTTCATGTTCTTCTATTCCGTCACCTTCGGCGGTTTCGTGGGCCTGGCCTCGTCGCTGACCATCTACTTCAATGACCAGTTCGGCCTGCCCCCGGTCACCGCCGGCTATTGCACGGCGGCGGTGGTCTTCGCCGGCTCCCTGGTGCGCCCGCTCGGCGGCGCGGTCGCGGACCGTGTCGGCGGGCTGCGGGCGCTGACGGTGCTCTATGCCGTCGCCGCCTGCGCCTTCGCCACCATCAGCACCAATCTGCCCACCATCTTCATGGCGCTGCCGGTCTTCATCGTTGGCATGCTGGCCCTCGGCATGGGCAATGGCGCGGTGTTCCAGCTGGTGCCGCAGCGCTTCAGCCGGGAGATCGGGGTCATGACCGGTCTCGTCGGCATGACCGGCGGTCTGGGCGGGTTCTACCTGGCCTCCAGCCTGGGCTACTCCAAGCAACTGACCGGTTCCTATGGCCCCGGCTTCCTGATCTTCGCCGGTCTGGCCGCCGTGGCGCTGGTCTGCCTGTCGCTGGTGCGTAACCGCTGGCGCACGACCTGGACGGCCCTCTACGGCGCCGCCCGCGTTTAACCAGGGGAGTGTCGGGGTCATGAACATGATCGCCCCCAAACGCCGGAACCTCGTCATCGCCGGCAACGGCATGGCGGGGATCCGGGCCCTGGAGGAAATCCTGAGCCGCGCCCCGCACGCCTTCAACGTGACGGTGTTCGGCGCCGAACCACACGGCAACTACGACCGCATCATGCTGTCACCGGTGCTGGCGGGGGAGAAATCCTTCGCCGACATCATCACCCATGACCGGGACTGGTATGCGCACAACGGCATCGAGCTGATCGCCGGCGAACCGGTCGCGGCCATTGATCGCGACGCCCGCAGCGTGACCGGCGCGCATGGCACGGTGCGTCCTTATGACGTGCTGCTGCTGGCCACCGGCTCCACCCCGGTGATCATCCCGGTGCCGGGCCACACGCTGCCCGGCGTGATCGCCTTTCGCGACATCGCCGATGTCGGAACCATGCTCGATGCCGCCCGCTCCGGCCAACGCAACGCGGTGGTTATCGGCGGCGGCCTGCTGGGGCTGGAGGCCGCCAACGGCCTGCTGCGCAACGGCATGACCACCACTGTCCTGCATCTGATGCCGACCCTGATGGAACGCCAGCTCGATCCGGTTTCGGCGGCGATGCTGGAGGCTGATCTGATCCAGCGCGGGCTGACGGTCCTGACAAGCGCGAATACCAAGGCGATCCTTGGGGCAGACCATGTCGAAGCCGTTGAATTGGCCGATGGCACCGTCATCCCAGCCGATTTGGTGGTGATGGCGGTGGGTATCCGGCCGAATAGCGCGCTGGGCAAAGCGGCGGGGCTGTCCTGCGGCCGCGGTATCCAGGTCGATGACGGCCTGCGCACCAGCGATCCCGCGATCTACGCGGTGGGCGAATGCGTGGAGCACCGCGGCATGCTGTTCGGTCTGGTCGCCCCGCTATGGGATCAGGCCAAAGTGGTGGCGGATCGCATCACCGGGGTGGCGGACACGGACTACGTGCCCTCCGTCGCCGGGACGCGGCTGAAGGTGACGGGGATCGACATGTTCTCCGCCGGCGATTTCACCGGCGACGCCGGCTGCGACGCCCTCACCCTGCGGGACGCCGCCCGCGGCCAGCACCGCAAGCTCCTGCTGCGGGACGGCCGCCTGATCGGGGCGGTGCTGTACGGGGATGCGCGCGACGCCGGCTGGTATTTCGGCCTGATCCAGGACGGCACTGACATCACCGACTTACGCGACGACCTGCTGTTCGGCCCGCCGGCGGCCAAGGCGGCGGATGCCTCTGTTCAACTCGAGACTGTGGAGTGACCACCATGGACGGCGATTTTGCCTCTTCCACCACCTGGATTCAGGTCGGCCATCTCGACGATATTCCCCGCCTGGGAACGCGTACGGTCACCACCGCCGGCGACGATATCGCGCTGTTCCGTTTGGCCGATGACCGGGTGCTGGCGGTTTATGACCGCTGCCCGCACAAGGCCGGCAAGCTGTCGCAGGGGATCGTGCACGGCGAGTTCGTGACCTGCCCGCTGCACAACTGGGTCATCAACCTGACCGACGGTCAGGCGCTCGCACCCGACGAAGGCTGCGTGCGCACCGTGCCGGTGAAGTTCGAGGGCACGGCCATCTTCCTCGGTATCACCCGCCCATGATCCACACCGCCTGCCCCTATTGCGGGGTCGGTTGTGGCGTCGTTGCCCGTGCTGACGGGGCGATCTCCGCCGACATCGCGCATCCCGCCAATCGCGGCCGGCTGTGCTCCAAGGGCGCGGCGCTCGCCCAGACGGTGTTCGACGACGGGCGACTGTTGCACCCGATGATCGGGGGCAAGCAAGCCCGCTGGGACGACGCGCTGGGGCTGATCGCGGCCAAATTCCGCCAGACCATCGCCGACCACGGGCCGGACAGCGTGGCGTTCTATGTGTCGGGGCAGTGCCTCACGGAGGATTATTACGTCGCCAACAAGCTGATGAAGGGCTTCATCGGCTCGGGCAATATCGACACCAATTCCCGCCTGTGCATGGCGTCCTCGGTCGCCGGCCATGTCCGCGCCTTCGGCGAAGACGTGGTGCCCGGTGTCTATGAGGATTGGGAAGAAGCCGATCTGGTGGTGCTGGTGGGGAGCAATGCGGCCTGGTGCCACCCGGTGCTGCACCAGCGGCTGCTGGCGGCGAAGGCGGCGATCGGCACCAGGATCATCGTCCTCGATCCCCGCCGCACCGCGACGGCGGAGGCGGCGGACCTGCATCTGCCTCTGGCCGCCGGCAGCGACGTGGCGCTGTTCAACGGGCTGCTGGCCTTCCTGAAAGGGTCCGGGAAGGTGAACCGCGCCTGGGTCGCCGAACACACCAATGGATTCGAGGCCGCGCTGGACGCCGCCGGTCCGGACGATATCGAGGCGACGGCGGCGGCCTGCGGGTTGGACCCGGAATTGGTCGAAATCTTCTTCGAGATGTTCGCCCGCACCGAGCGGGTGATGACCGTCTATTCGCAGGGGGTGAACCAGTCCTCCGTCGGTACCGACAAGGTGAATGCGATCATCAACTGCCACCTCGCCACCGGCCGTATCGGCCGGCCCGGGATGGGCCCGTTCTCCGTCACCGGCCAACCCAATGCGATGGGCGGGCGGGAGGTCGGGGGCCTGGCCAACCAGCTCGCCGCGCATATGAAATTCGATGATCCCGGCGATCGGGCGGCGCTGACGGCGTTCTGGAACGCGCCGGCTTTGACGCCGAAGCCGGGCCTGAAAGCGGTGGAGCTGTTCGAGGCGATCGAGGCCGGGCGCGTCAAAGCCGTCTGGATCGTCGCCACCAATCCCGCCGACAGCCTGCCGCGCACCGACCGGGTGCGCGCGGCTCTGGCCAAGTGCCCCTTCGTCATCGTGTCCGACTGCTGGCCCACCGACACCGCCGCTTTGGCCGATGTGGTGCTGCCGGCCTCGGCCTGGGGGGAGAAGGATGGGACGGTCACCAACTCCGAACGCCGCATCTCCCGCCAGCGGCCGTTCCGCCCGGCGCCGGGGGAGGCGCGGGCAGATTGGTGGATGTTCGCCGAGGTCGGACGCCGCATGGGGTGGGAGGCGGAATTCGCCTGGCAGACCCCGGCCGCGGTGTTCCGCGAGCACGCGGCTCTGTCGGGCCTGGAGAATAACGGTAAGCGGGTCTTCGACATCTCCCGCTTCGCCGATTTGGACGACGCGGGCTACGACGCGTTGCAACCGGTGCGCTGGCCGGCGCCCGCGGGTTCGGCGGATGAGGGAGGACGCCAGTTTGGGGACGGCCGCTTCCCGACCCCGGATCGGCGGGCCCGGCTGGTGCCGACCCCCTGGCGCGGCTTGCCGGCCAGGGGCAGTCGGCCCCTGATGCTGAATACCGGGCGGATCCGGGATCAGTGGCATACGATGACCCGCACCGGCCTGGTGCCGTCGCTGATGGCGCATACGCCGGAGCCGGTGTTGACGATCCACCCGCTGGATGCGGCCGCCGCGGGGATCGCCGAGAACGGGCTGGTCCGGCTGGCGACCGACGAAGGCGAGGTCGTGCTGCGAGCCGACCTCCGGCACACGGTCCGGCGTGGCGAGGTCTTCGCCCCGATGCATTGGACGGATCTGTTCGCCTCCACCGGGCCGGTCGGGCGCGTGGTGGGCGCGCGGCTGGACCCGGTGTCGGGCCAGCCGGAGCTGAAGGCGACCCCGGCGACGGTGACCGCGGTTGAGGCGTTTTTTCACGGGCTGCTGCTGCGCCGGGCCGGTTCGGCACTGCCGGATGTTTGCCATTGGGTGCGGGTGCCGGTGGAAAGCGGCCAGCTTTATCGCCTGACCGGCCTGCGCGCGCTGCCGCTGGGCGAGGATCTGGCTCGCTTCGCCGGGCTCCTGCTGGATGCCCCGCCCGGGGCGGAATTGCTGGAGATGACCGATCCCGGCCGCGGTCTGCTGCGGATCGCGGTGATCGTCGGGGGGATACTGGAGTCGTGCCTGTTCCTTGCGCGCGACGCGGCGGCGGTGCCGGGGGAGGGGGCTTTGACCGCCATGCTCGGTGCCCCCGTGCCCGACGGGTTCCGCCCGCGTCTGCTGGCCGGACGCCCCGATTGCGGGATGGTGGATGAGGGGCCGCGCGTCTGTGCCTGCTTCGGCGTGTCCCGCGACGCGGTGCGATACGCCGTTGTGACGCACCGCCTGAACACGGCCGCGGAGGTTGGGGTGCGGCTACGCGCGGGCACCAATTGCGGGTCCTGCCTGCCTGAGATCGAGGAGATTCTGCGCGATGTCCGCATGCCCGTTGGTTGAGGGGGGAGGGTTGGCCTCTGTGGATGCCAGTATGCCAAATTCCGTCATCCCCGGAACAAGCCTGATGGGTGCTGACATAAGCGGCCATGGCCTCTCTGCATCGTCATCCCCGGGCTTGTCCCGGGGACCCATCGCGGCACTG
>CAIUPC010000115.1 GCA_903900905.1 uncultured Acetobacteraceae bacterium | reverse complement strand
CGCCATGTCGGGCCTGGCCATCAAGATCGTGAAGCGCTCCGATACGGCGAAAGGCTTCGAAGTGTTGCCACGACGCTGGGTTGTCGAACGTACCTTCGCATGGTTGAACCGATGCCGCCGCCTTGCGAAGGATTTCGAAAACCTTACATTTATGGCAGTTGCATTTATCAAGTTCACGTCGATACGACTGATGATCCGTAAATTACGGAATTCACGTTAGAGCGTGATTGTCTGAAGTTGACTCCCCCCGGCGGGAGGGGGATTCTGGCTCGGCTGAAAACCTGATTCAAGATGCTGGCTGGTTAGGAGGCCAGCATTGATGCCAGGTCCCCTTTCGAACGATTTGCGCGAACGTGTCGTAGCCGCCAGACACTCGGGCTTGAGCCGTTTCGAGACTGCTCAGCGTTTTTCGGTGAGCGAATCATCGGTGCAGCGCTGGTGTAAGCTGGCTCGCGAGAAGGGGAGCGTCGCCGCTCTGCCAATGGGTGGTATGCGACCTTTCGCGCTGGCGCACGAACTCGACTGGCTCACCGCTCGTATCGCCGAGCAGCCCGACGTGGCGCTGCGAGCCTTGCTCGCCGAGTTGCACGAGCGCGGTATCGATGTCAGCTATTTCGCGGTGTGGAACATTATCGATAGCACTGACCTCAGCTATAAAAAAAAGCCTGCACGCCAGTGAGCAGGATCGGCCGAACGTCGCGCGCCGGCGGCTGCAGTGGCAACAACGACAGGCCTCGGTCGATCCGCGCCGTCTGGTTTTTATAGACGAGACCTGGGCAAAGACCAATATGACACCGCTTCGCGGACGCTGCAGGGTCGGTCAACGCCTGGTCGCGAAGGTGCCGCATGGACATCGGAAAACGCTGACCTTCGTTGCTGCTTTGCGATGCGACGGGATTTGTGCACCTTGTCTGCTCGACCAGCCGATCAACGCCATCAGCTTCCGTGCCTATGTCGAGCAATTCCTCGTGCCCACGTTGCGGCCCGGCGATATCGTGGTGATGGACAATCTGAGCAGCCACAAAGGTAAACCCATCCGCCAGGCGATCCGGGCAGCGGGGGCAAAGCTGATCTTTCTGCCCCCCTATAGCCCTGACCTGAACCCGATCGAGCAGGTGTTCGCCAAACTCAAGACGCTGCTGCGGAAGGCCAACGCCCGCACAATCGACACGGTTACCAAAGCAATTGGGGAGCTCCTCGGCAGCTTTACCACCCAGGAGTGCGCCAACTACCTCGTCAACTCGGGGTATGCGTCAACTTAAAACGATCACGCTCTAAGACTTTTCGGACGGACTCTCACAGGTGTTGCACTTCAAACGTGAATCCATCATTTGATTTGGGGTCGCGAGGGCGCGAGCGAGATTGCGCTCTATGAACCCGACCGTGGGCCGGTGGAGATCGACCTGGCAGGTGACGAACAGGGCAACGCGTGGTTTGGCTGTCAACATGGATGCAAACTGATGAATCCATCGGTTTCGTCAAGGGGGAGGACGATGCTTTATGGGGCCGGGCTTAGCGCCGGTGGCAGTATCTCAATCAGCGTCAGGCTGTGCCCCCCTCCCAGGCGCTCCGGGGCCGCTAACGGGCGGGCGCGCAGCCCGGGCTGTTCCATCATGTCCGTCGCCGTTGCCAAGCAGATTTCCAGTGTTTGGTCGATGCAGCCGACACGCAGCCCCCCACGGACGGTCATGCGGGCCAGGAAGGTATTGCGTCTGGCGGCACCGCGATGCGCGATACCCAGTACATCCGGCCCGACCCAGCCGACATCATGATGCAATTGCTCGGTGGCGAAGACGCTGGGCCATACGTCCCAAAATTGGCCGGCTATGCCGTCCAACGACCAGGCGCTGTAGCGCGCAGCAACGGTCCGGGCCATCTCCGCCTTGCCAAGGCCAATCAGGTCTGTCGTTGGCTCACCCGTGACCAGCAGATGGGTGCGTGCCCCAAGAAGCAGCGGGATGGTCAGGAGGATAAATAAGGCGTCACGGGACACACGGGCGGGTACCAGCAGCCGCCAGGCGAGCCAGAGGCTGCTTCCACTGAGAGCCATGAGCATGATGAAACAGGGAACGGAGTACCGCGGCAGAAATGCATTGTCCCGCACATGCTCGGATGCGGATAACATCAGCCATGCCAAGAGTGCCGTCCCGGCCGCTGCCAACCAAACCGCGCCAAAGCGCGGAGGAGGCCGCCTGATCCGGCTGAAGCGATATCCGAGGACCACCGCTAAGGCCGGAAAGAACAAGGCCGTGAGCACCGGCCAACCGGAGCAGGTCCAGATCGCGCGGGCGAATTGGCTGGCCCCCGCGAACGAAGGCTCGAAACCTGATGCGGTCGCGTAGCCCGGCGCGAAGACAGCGGGCAGTAGGAGCCCAACACAGGCGGCAGCGCTATGCAGCGTCACAAGCCTCATCCGCTCGGCGGACGGCAACAGGATCGCGGTCATTCCCAGAAATGGGAGGCAAATCAGGATACACCCGATATTGACGGCATAGGCGGCGAGCAGGATCACGCCCCCTGCCATCCCCCAAAGCGGCTGCATGTCTCGGTAAGGGCAGGTCCAGGCCCGCCGGAACGCCAATAAAGAGAGTGCAGCGCAGCCGAGCGACGTGCCGTAGGGATTCGCGGTGACAAACGTTTCATGCAGCAGCGCCGCGCTACCGGAGGCCAAAAACAGGATATTCGCGGCTAAGGTTGCCCGCCAAACATCAATACTCCGCCGGAATACGGCAGCAGCGAAGAAGGCGGGTGCGATCAAACCGCTGACCACGCGAAGCACGATCTGCGTGAACGCATTGCTGGTTGGGTCCGAAATCCAGACTGTGATCGCTGGCAACAGGTTTGCGAAGCGATTTTGGGCCCAAAAATACGGGGTCAGCTTTTGTAGGGCGATAAGCGTGGGCAGCAGGTCATCCCCGTTCTGCTCCCACGGCACACAATACAGAATGAATAATGCACATGTACTGAACAGGCTGACCAACACGATGGGTGTGGTCGCCTGCAGCGCCGCCATGCCCGTTTCGACCCGGCGCACCAGGCGCCCTGGCTGCTGGTTCATCTGGGCGGCAGGATCTCGGCGTGGCTCAATGTATGGCCGTCGCCGATGGGATCCGACGTTGCGAAGGTCTGGACGCGGAGATCGTCGACCGACATGACACTCGTCACGGTTTCCAGGCAGTTTTTCGGTGTAAGGTCAATGGAACCGATGTGCAGTTTGCCACGGGCCATCGGCCGCGCCAAAAACGCGTCTCTGCGGGCGCCGCCTCGTTTGGCGATGCCCAGTACGTCCGCGCCCTTCCAGCCGATTTCATGATGGTATTGTTCGGTCGCGAACACAGCGGGCCAGGTGTCCCAATACGTGCCCGCAATTCCGTCCAAGGACATCGCGACGTACCGTCCAGAGACCAAATGAGCCAGGGGCGCTTTGCCCGATCCAATGATGTCGGTCGGGGCTTCCCCCGCCGCTGCCAGATGGCCCCGCGATCCCAATATCATCAACGCGGCGATCGTCGCGAACAGCGCGTCCCGTAACGAACGGGATGTAACTGCTCGCGTTCTACATACGTGACCGATGGCTGCCCGCCAGCGACAAATACGTTGTCACGGTGCAATTTAGCGAACACTAGCCATCTCCTTACCTTAGTTACGTCTATCATGTCGGCCCGCGCGCCGCCATGGCAATTTGGGCGCCGCTACGGTTTGTTGCGCGCCGTGCCAACTTTATGCGCGCCGGTGGCGCCGTCATGCTTCCTCCGCGCTTCGCTACCAATACCCGCATCAATCAACCGAGGTCGGAGCGTTCATGGCCAGCCCGGCGAGCGAGAAGGTATGGCATCCGTTATCTACCCGGCGATGATCCTCACACCATTTGCTCACCTGGGCATACCGGACCAGATAGGCGCCGACGACGTCGTGATGATGGCCATCCTCAGCCCGGCGGAGGCGGGAGAGGTACCCCTCGGCCCCGTTGGTGTAGGTCCCCAGGCCGGTGCGATCGAGCGAACCATGATCGATCCGGGACACCTCGAACTGGCCGTGTAGGTCATTCTAAGACGGCGCTTCGTCCGCCATGATCGCCGTATCGGCGACGACGCTGCTCTTGATCCAGGACAAGGCCGCGACTTTGGTCTTGAACACCGCGGACAGGGTTCGACCCCCCGCGTTCCCGGATCACAATCACAACCCGCCGCTTGCCGGAGCCGCCCCGAAGCCGAGATCATCGGGGCCTTGCAGGCGGCGATGCGGGAGGCGGGGCTCGATACGCTTTGACCTGGACCTTCCGTGGCAATACCCGTCACCGATAGACCTCCCGCCGATTGCCGACCCGCAGCACCAGAACGCGCATCACGTCGTCCTCGATGGTGGCGATGATCCGCCAATCGCCCACGCGATATTTCCAAAACTGGCCCAGCCGGGAACCCTTCAACGCCTCGCCAAGGCTGCGTGGATCGCCAAGGGGCGCCAGTCGCTCCGTCAGAAAGGCGTAGATCCGTCGGGCGACCGGCGGGTCGAGCGCGCGCAATTCCTTGCT
>CAIUPC010000114.1 GCA_903900905.1 uncultured Acetobacteraceae bacterium | reverse complement strand
GATGAACGAGGTCGCGTCCTGGATGACGGGCGTGAACCGCAATGTCGAAGGCAAGCAGGTCCCGAGGGTCATGCGCTACAGCGGCGGCCATCCCGCCTATCGGGAGCATTGTGACGCCGTCGCCGCGTCGGGCTACCGCCACCTTGCCCAGGCTTAGTCCGCCCTTCTGCAACGCACTGACCAACCAATGCTGAGAGAACACCATGCCATTTTACGAAAAAGGTGATGTCAGAATCCGTTACGAAGAAGCCGGGAGCGGCTTCCCCCTGTTGCTTGTCCCCGGCGGCGGTTTGAACTCGCGGATCAGCAACTGGGCCACCGCGGTTTTCAACTCGATGGAGATCTTCAAGGACGAGTTCCGCTGCATCACCATGGATCAGCGCAACGCCAATGGCGGTGAGTCCACGGGGCCCATCCCCGCGAACAATCCCTGGGACGCCTTCGCCGACGACCAGCTTGGATTGATGGACCATCTGGGGATCAGGCAATTCCTCTACATGGGCAACTGTATCGGCGGCTGCTTCGCAATGAAGCTGATGGAGCGGGCGCCGGATCGCGTGATGGCCGGCGTGCTGGTTCAGACCGTCGGGCATCATCCGGAGCACCCGGATTACATGTTCAATTCAGGGCTCACTGTCTGGGCGCCGGAACTCCTTCCGAAGCGGCCTGACCTCACCATGGCGCAGGTCGAGCCTTATCTGCATGACCTCTACCGCGTGCGGCCGGAGTTCGTTTACAGCGTCTCGAAGGATTTTGCCCGATCCTGCCAGACGCCCATTCTGGTGCTGCCGGACGAAACCCCCGCGCATCCGCTGGTGTCCTCGATCGACGTCGCCTCTCTTTGCCCGAACGCGGAGATAACGGTGTTCCCCTGGCGCGATCCGCCGGAGTTGAAGGCCAGGACGATCGAACGGGTCCGCCGCTTTCTGCGCGCGCATCGCCCGCAGGATTGAAAGCGGCCGTCAGCCGGGGGAGGGGCAGCCCATAGGCGTTAATTTACGGGCGGTTCCCTTCCAAAATCGTCATCCCCGGGCTTGTCCCGGGGACCAGGGTCAGTACCTCGCCGCGATTGGTCCCCGGGACGAGCCCGGGGATGACGGGGAAGAGGGGCCGTCGCCGCTTATGTCAGCGCCTTTGGGGACAAGCCCAGGGATGACGCGCCAGGGATGACGCGAATGATAGGGCATCGCTCGCTATTTTACCGCTATGGGGGGACAGCCGCCGCATCTGGCCGCTGCCAGCCGCGGTGATATGCTGCCCATGAGACGGGTCAATCCGGCCCGCATGAGGAAGCATAGACATGACACTGACCGGCAAAGTCGCTTTGGTCACCGGTGCGGGCAGCGGTATAGGCCGGGCCTGCGCGCTTGCGCTGGCCGAAGCCGGGGCCGCGATCGTCGCCTCCGACATCAACGCCGCGGCGGCCAATGCCACGGCCGATGCCATCGCTCAGGGGCAGAAGCGGGCGATCGCGGTCGCGGCCGATGTCGGCGATCTCGGCCAGATCGATGCCATGGTGGAGCAGGCGATCGCCGCCTTCGGGCAGATCGACATCCTCATCAACAACGCCGGCGTCACCCGCAACGCCTATATCATGGACCTGACGGAGGCGGACTGGGACCGCATCCACCGGGTCAACGCCAAGGGCGTCTTCTTCTGCCTGCAACGCGTCGCGCGGGAGATGATTCCCCGCCGCACCGGGCGGATCATCAACACCGCCTCCATCGCCGGAAAGGGCTTCGCCGCTACTTCGAACGCGGCCTATGCCGCCAGCAAGGGCGCGGTGATCAGCCTGACCTACACCGCCGCGCAGCAGCTGGCGCGCCACGATATCAACGTGAACGCGATCTGCCCCGGGGTCACGCGTACCCCGCTGGTGGCCGCGATGCTGGAGCAGCGCGCCGCCGCGCAGGGCATCAGCCTGGAGGAGGCGGAGCGCGACTTCACCAAGGACATCCCCCTCGGCCGCGCCAACGACCCCGAGGACATGGCCGCCATGGCCGTCTTCCTGGCCGGCCCAGGCGGGCGCAACATCACCGGCCAGACCTACAACATCGATTGCGGGCTGGTGCCGCGTTAGAGCGGGATGACCGGGGGTGGAATCACCCAAAGGTCTGAATCCCGCGTTCAGAGCCCACCGCTTGCACGCTTGAACCGATCGTCGAATACTCATCAGGCAACGGCCCGCCGGGCTTAAGACCCACACCGAAGGAGGAATACCAATGTCATTCTACCGAGGCATGACCTGCGACAACGTGACCATTCACGGTGCCGATGGCGCCGCGATCACCGCTTATGTCGCCAAGCCCGCCGGCCCTGGCCCGTTCCCGGCCGTGGTGCTGATTCATCATCTGCCGGGCTGGAGCGAACTCTATATCGAAACCACCCGCCGCTTCGCGCATCACGGCTATATCGCCATCTGCGCCAATCTCTATCAGCGCGAAGGTGGCAGCGATGCCAACCCCGATGACGTCGCCGCCAAGGTCCGCGCCGAAGGCGGCATCGCCGACGCCCAGATGGTGGGCGACACCGCCGCCGCCGTCGCCTGGGCCCGCGCCCAGTCCGATTGCAACGGCAAAGTCGGGCTGATCGGCTCCTGCTCCGGCGGCCGCCATGCGTTCATCTATGCCTGCCAGCGCACCGACGTCGATGCGGTGGTTGAGCAGTGGGGCGGCGGCGTGGTGATGGCGCCGGGCGACCTGAATGACAAAAAGCCGGTGGCACCGATCGACATGACGGCGGGGCTGAGCGCGCCCTTGCTGGGCCTGTTCGGCAACGACGACCGCGCCCCGAGCCCGGAACAGGTGAACCAGCACGAAGACGCGCTGAAGGCCGCCGGCAAGACCTACGAGTTCCACCGCTACGACGGTGCCGGGCACGGCTTCTTCTACTGGCACCGCCCGCTGTACCGGCCGGAAGCGGCGATGGACGGTTGGAACAAGATCTGGGCCTTCTTCGGCAAGTATCTCTCGAACTGAAACGAGGCTGACATGTGCACGTCGATCATTGAGATCGCGCGGGCAGAGGGCATGGCGAAACGCGGGGACCAATGGTTCCCGCTATCGCAGACCGTGGTCGCCTATGACCACGCGCGCCATGCCCCGCTGGGCGATGTGATCACGCTGGACTTCTTCAACACCGAACTCGGCGCCGGCGCCCGCGCGGCGGTGGAGCTGACGCTGGACTCCGCGAAAGAGCTGCGTGCGGCCCTGGATCGGGCGATCGCGGCGGCCGATTTCGAGGAAGCGGAAGTCCGGGGGAAGGGCGCCCCGCCGCGGCTGGTGCTGGCGGCCTGAGGCATTTCTGAGCCGACCGCATCCGGCTGCCGTCTGGCGATAAGCCGGAGGCGGCCGGATGGTTTGACGGTCGGCCTCAGTTGGCGCTGAGCGCGGCCTTGTACTGGGCGTAGGCGCGGACGCGGTTGCGGAACTGCGTCCAGGCGGACGTGCCCTCATAGCGCGCGAAAGCGGGAACCTTCTGGCGGACGGTGCCGCTGAAGGCGTCCGGCGCGGCCGCGAAAGCGGCGAGCGCGCTGTCGAACCATGCATCCGACAACGCGACGGTCGCGGTCAGGTTCGCCGGGGCCGGAATGGTGCCCGCGCGCATGGCGCGGCGGAGAACGCGGATCGAAACGCCGAAACGGCTGGCGGCTTCGGGAAGGCCGAACGTGGAGGTGGTATCGTTCATGGAGAGTGGTCCTGGTTAATGCCGGGCTCTCTGACCACTGGTTGGCGTTGGATGCAAGGGGGTTGCGTTGGGGACGCAGGGTGATCGCATTTGGACTGACGTGCGCCCCAGTCGAACCCTCAGCGTCATCCCCGGGCTTATCCCGATGGGCGGTAACATAAGCGGCGACGGCCCTTCTTCCGCGTCATCCCCGGGCTTGTCCCCATGGGCGCTAACATAAGCGGCCATAGCCTCTCTTCCGCGTCATCGCCGGGCTTGTCCCGGGGACCAATCGCGGTACAAGCGGAAACCATGGT
>CAIUPC010000113.1 GCA_903900905.1 uncultured Acetobacteraceae bacterium | reverse complement strand
TTCCATGCGGCGCTGGGTGGATTTGACCTCCGGCCCCGTGTGCCAGAACAGCAGCGCGAGCAGCTTGTTCTTCAGGCTGAAGCCTTCCAGGCGGACCAGATAGCGGCGCAGATTGGCGCTGGTGTGCAGATGCACATCCATCGGATTGCCGGTCAGCGACCGCATGAACAGGCCCGCGGCGCCGATGGACATGGCTTCGCCGGTGCCATCCAAGGACAGGCCGTTGGCCAGCGCCTGCGCCAGCATGACCGGGATGCTGTTGAAATCCTCGGTCGCGCGGATGGCCTCGCCGAGTTCGCCGATAGCGGCGGTTTCGTCATCGCCAGAGGTCTGGCGCGTGACCACGTTCAGCAGATCGTATTCACCGATAAGCCGCTCGATCTCATGCGACTGCGGCGCCTTGGGGAAGCGGGCGACATAGCGCACCGCGGGGCGCATCAGCACGGCTGTATGCTCCGACCCGATCGCTTCCAAGGCGCGCCAGGTGAAGGCAGGATAGATGAAATAGTGATCATCCAGCACGTTCTTCGGGATGGCGACGCTCATGAGCAGATCGAACGCCTCTATCGCCGGAATGTTCTGCCACAGCCACATGAAGAAGTGGTCGGCCTTGTTCGACTCACCGCGGGTGCAGGAGTGCAGGAAGGCGGCCTTCGTCGCCTCGACCCCGCCGGCATCGAGCGGCGTGAACTCAAGCAGCGTGTACGGCCCCATTTCCGGGTGGTGGATGTGCTTGTTGGACAGCGCCACATGCTGCAGCACGGGAAGGAAGCGTTGCTCGCCTTCCAGCCGGTGCGCCAGCTTGTTGATGGCGTGCAGGCCGGCGACGGGATGCAGCGGGCCGCCATGATGGCCGGGGGGCAGGTCGGACGAGCGGGTGACAGCCAACGCCGATGCGGTGAGCATGGTCGTCATCGGCACGCCGGCGCGCAGCTTCTCCAGCGTGCGGTCCAGGATCTCGGTCGGGTGCGTGTCCTCGATGAACTGAACCAGTGGTTCGAGGGCGGGGGAGTATTGGATACGCTGCTGCATGGTCGGACTCCTTTGATTTTATCTTTGTCTTTGGCGGTCTCGGCAGGCGTGCGCGGGCGTGGTCTTCGCGCGAAAATCGGAACGATCGAGGTTCCCTCGCGCCGATGGCGCATGGGCAACGCAAAACGCTCCCTGGTTTCCCAGAGAGCGTCCGCTTCGTTTTCAGGCTTGTCAATCTTTTGGCGCACCGGACCCGGTACCGTGCTGCCACGGTACCGTAATGGTTGATGCGAAGGCGTCAGCCCGGGGGTGCGACCGTCAGGCGGCCGGTAACGCCGTGCTTCTCGATCAGGCTGGCCACGAAGCCCGAGGCCTTGGTCTCTTCCACGAAGGCCTTCAGCCAGGCGGCGGCTTCGGCATTGGCCTTGCCGGTGCCGATGGCCTGCTGCACGGCGGCGAACTGGCCGTCCAGAATGCGCGAACCTGGCAGCTTCTCGACATCGCCGAGCAACGCCGGGCGCAGGCTGGCGAGGGCGTCCATCTTCTCCGACACGAACAGGTTGAAGGCGGCCGGGCCGCCATCGGCGCGGATCAGTTCGGCCTGGTGAATGTTGCGTTCCAGCCACAGCTCATAGGCGCTGCCCTTGGACACCGCGATGCGGTTGCCCGGCTTGTCGACATCGGCGATCGACTGGATGGCGGAACCGGCCGGGACCAGATAGGTCGCCTCGATCTCGGCATAGGCGGCGGTGAAGTCGATTTTCATCGCGCGCTGCGGTTCGGCGCCGATATTGCCGATATCCCAGGTGTCGGTGCCGGCGTCGTCGGCCAGCTGGCTCGGCTTCGCATAGGGCACGAACTTGACGGGCACGCCCAGGCGGCGGGCGATTTCGCGCGCCATGTCGGGGGACACGCCATCCGGATCGCCCTCCGGCGTCTTGCCGGTGACGAGCAGGAAGTTGCCCATATTGATGGCGGCACGGAGCACGCCATGCGGCGCGAGTTGGGATTTAACGTCGGGTGACATGGCGGACGATCCAGTTCTTGGGTTAGGCCCTGATTGTATTGGGAACCCTGCCCGCCCGGCAAGCCGGGCGCTGGCCGGAGCCCGCGGTCTCGCATTGGCTGGCGCGGTTTGAACCGGGTGGGCTGCGGCAATACACACCCGTCATCCCCGGACTTGTTCCGGGGACCGATCACGGCACATGCGGAAACCCTGGTCCCCGGGACAAGCCCGGGGATGACGGTTTGCGGGAGCCTGCCGCCTAAGCCGATCTGAATGCATGCGCCTGTGGCCGGAAGTCCCCGCGCGGCGTAAACAAGTCCCCTCGTTTGCAGGAGCGCCCCATGGCCGGAATCCCAACCTTCGCCACCCCGCCGGGCTTCTTCGGCACCACACGCTCTAACCGCGACGCGGCCTTTGTCGTCGCCGGCGTGCCGCTGGATATCGGCACCACCAACCGCGCCGGCACCCGCGAAGGCCCGGCCGCCATCCGCCGCGCCAGCCGCATGCTGGTGGACGGGGCGCATCCGCATTTCTGGGTCGACCCGGCGACGCTCGACCTCGCCGATATCGGCGATTTCGCTATCGCGCTCGGCGACATCCCCGGCTCACTCACCCGCATCGCCGAACAGGCGGAGGGCCTGAACCACCTGATCTGTCTCGGCGGCGAGCATGGCATCACCCTGCCGCTGCTGCGCACGCTGACCGAACGCCTTGGCCATAAAGTGGCGCTGGTGCACTTCGATGCCCATGTCGATACCTGGCCGGACGGGTTTGGTCAGGATTACAGCCACGGCTCCGTCTTCTACCACGCCATCAACGAAGGCCTCATCGACCCCCAACGCACCATTCAGATCGGCATTCGCTCCCCCGTGCAGCGGGAGGTCTGGGATTGGACCATCGCGCAAGGCGTCACGATCCTGACCGGGCAGGACGTGCAGGAGATGGGTCCGGCCGCCGTGGCGGATCGTATTCATGCCGTGACGGGCGGGGAGCCATCCTATCTCAGCTTCGATATCGACGCCCTCGACCCCGCCTTCGCCCCCGGCACCGGCACGCCGGAAATCGGCGGGCTGGCGAGTTGGCAGGCGCAGGCGATCCTGCGCCGGCTGCGGGGCATCGACTTCGTGGGCATGGACGTGGTGGAGGTCGCTCCGGCTTACGATGTCGCCGAAATCACCGCGCTCGCCGCCGCGACGGTGGTGTGGGAATATCTTGCGATGATGCATGCCTGACATGCAGTAATCGCGTTATCCTCAGCCAGGTCATAACCTCTATTTACGCCCTCCCGCTTCTGCCCCTCGTGGCTGCAAGCGGTTCGCCGACGCCCGCACGTGCCGCGAGCCCCCGCAAAGGGCACAGCAACGACGTAAGCGTCCTTTTCGTCCGGTCCGGTCTGTCTGCCGGGGTCGTTAGGGAGCTGCCTATGTGTGCTGATATGATCGTGGCATCGCGAAGTACGCGCATCGCCTGATTCCCGCCGGAGAGCATTCAGCCTCCGTTGCCGGTTTCACTTCTGTCTCTCGTCGTCCCGCGTGCGTGCCGTTACTGGCGCGCGCGCTCGCTGTTCCGAGGATTGTTGCGATGTCCGCTGTTGCTCGCGTTCGTGCCGCCGTGTCTCCCCTCCGCCGCCGTGCCGCCGCACCGGCTTATCTGCCCGTTGCCCCGCTGCCGACGGTCGATGCCCTTGTGGCCGATTTGCGCCCGGAAGAGCCGGTGCATTGCATCCGCCCGGCGACGCTGGCCGCAACCGCGCGCGACTTCGTCGCCGCCTTCCCCGGCGATGTGCTGTACGCGGTGAAGTGCAATCCCGATCCGGCGGTGCTGCGGGCGCTGTGGGATGGCGGGGTGCGGCATTTCGACTGCGCCTCCCCGGCGGAAGTCGGGCTGGTGCGGACCATGTTCGCGTCCGCCGAAATCCACTTCATGCACCCGGTCAAGGCGCGCGGCGCGATCCGCGAAGCCTGGGCCCGGCATGACGTCCGCGATTTCGTGCTCGACAGCGCGGCAGAGCTGGAAAAGATCCTGACCGAAACGGCTGCGACCGGTGTCGGCGGCGAACTGGGACTGATCGTGCGGCTGGCTTTGCCGAAGGGCGAAGCCGTGCTCGATCTGTCCGGCAAGTTCGGTGCTGAGATGACCGAGGCCGTCGGTCTGCTGCGCGCCGCCCGGCCGCATGCGACGCGACTGGGGATCGCGTTCCATGTGGGCTCCCAATGCCTGGAGCCCTTGGCCTGGCGGCGCGCGATGGAGGTTGCCGGCGCGGTGATCCGCGAAGCCGGCGTCGCGATCGACATCGTCGATGCCGGCGGCGGGTTCCCCGTGTCCTATCCGGACATGGAAATCCCCGCGCTCGGCGCCATCCTGGCGGAGATCGAGGACGGGTTTGAGCGTCTGGACCTGCCGAATGCCCGCCTCTGGGCTGAGCCCGGCCGTGCGCTGGTCGCGGCCGGTGGCTCGGTGGTGGTGCAGGTGCAGGCCCGTCGCGGCGATGCGCTGTATATCAACGACGGCGTCTACGGCAGCCTGGCCGATGCCGGCGTGCTGGGCTTCCGCTACCCCGTGCGCTGCCTGCGCCCGGACGGTGCGGAACCTGCGGATATGCTGCGCGGCTTCAGCTTCTTCGGGCCGACCTGCGACAGCGCCGATGCGATGCGCGGTCCGTTTTTCCTGCCGGATGATATCGGCGAGGGGGACTGGATCGAAATCTCCCAGCTCGGGGCTTACGGCGCTTGCCTGCGCACCGGGTTCAACGGTTTCGACCGCGCCCGCATTGTCGAGGTGTCCGACACCCCGGCTGACGATATCCCGCTGTCTCTGGCGGCCTGACTCCGGTTCTGCCTCCCCCATCGTCATGGCGGGCGATGGCCCGCCATGCACGATTTTGCCGTTGCCAGCGGCAAAGTCGTGGGTGATCCGCCTTCGCGGACCATGACGGCAGGGGGGCTGGACCGGCGACTGTATCTCCCACGTTTCGACAAGGAAATCTGATCATGACCGTGCATGCGACCTTCAACGGCCGCCTGGTGATGCTTGGCTTCGGCAGCATCGGCCAGGGCGTCCTGCCCCTGATCCTGCGTCACATTCGGATGCCGCGGGAGAATATCCAGATCATTGCTGCCGATGATGCCGGGGCCGGCGTCGCCGCGGAGTTCGGCGTGGCGCACCGCGTCCTCCCCCTCACGCCCGGCAACTATCGTTCCGAGCTCGGTGATCGGCTGCGGCATGGCGATTTCCTGCTGAACCTGTCGGTGGATGTGTCATCCGTCGCGCTGGTGAAACTGTGCCGGGAGCTTGGCGCGCTATACCTCGATACCTGCGTGGAACCATGGGTGGGCGGCTACACCGATCCGTCCCTGACGGTGGCGGAGCGCAGCAACTACGCGCTGCGGGAAAGTGCCCTGGCTTTGGTGCGCCCCGGCGCGGGCGATCCGACGGCGGTGATGACGCATGGCGCCAATCCGGGCCTGGTGTCGCATTTCGTCAAGCAGGCGCTGCTGAACATCGCCATCGATACCGGCGTTGCCTCGGTCGTG
Source organism: uncultured Acetobacteraceae bacterium (assembly GCA_903900905.1). GTDB lineage: Bacteria > Pseudomonadota > Alphaproteobacteria > Acetobacterales > Acetobacteraceae > Rhodopila. The sequence continues at coordinate 8,934 of CAIUPC010000113.1, read as the reverse complement.
CCGAAGGATCGTGCTGGCTGGGCGGCGCTGGCGTCCGATCTCGGCGTCAAGGTGATCCACATCGCCGAGCGCGATACCCAGGTCGCGGACTCCGCCAAAAAGCCGGGTGAGTTCGTTAACACCTGGTCGATTGATGGGTTCGTGGGCGAAGGCAACCAGCCAGCCGAACTCGGCTGGGGCACGCATGAGAAAGCGCTCCCGGCCGATGGCAGCCGGCATAATTTCGGCTGTGGCGCGGCGATTTACCTCAACCGGCGCGGTGCGGCGACGAAAGTGCGCAGCTGGACGCCGCTGGAAGGCCCGTTTCACGGGTTCCTGATCACGCATAACGAGTCGATCTCGATCGCCGACTACTACACGACGACCGAGGGCGGAACGGTTCGCTATCGCCCGACCGTGCACTATGCCTACCACCCCTGCGACGACGCGGTGCTGTCGCTGCACGAGCTGGCCGGCAAGAACTGGCGCATGCAGGCCGAAAAACGGCTGATGATGCACGAGATCGCGCGCGGCATCGATGAACTCGGCGTGCTGCTGATGGGGCATGAAAAGGGCGCGTACTGGTACGGCTCCCGCCTGTCGATCGAGGACGCCCGGCAGCTGGCGCCGCACAACAACGCCACGTCGCTGCAAGTGACCGCAGCGGTGCTGGGCGGGATGGTTTGGGCGTTGGAGAACCCGACCGCTGGCGTGGTGGAGGCCGACGAACTCGACCATGCGCGGGTGCTGGAGATCGCGGGACCGTACCTGGGCGAGATGGCCGGTGCGTACTCGGACTGGACGCCGCTGGAGGATCGCGGTGGCCTGTTCGCGGAGGAAACCGACCAGAGCTGCCCCTGGCAGTTCGGCAACTTCCGGGTGGCGTAACGGCTGGCCCTCGGCGTATCGCCGTTACTTACCCGTCGTGCCGATGAAGATCGGCATCCACGCCTTCGTCTGATCTGGCGACGTAAGGCGTGGATGCCGACCGGCGTCGGCATGACGGGGTTTTGTACACCTGCACGCCGGAGGTTGCGCCGATTGGTCGTGTGCCGGCTCAGGCGTGGTTGTGCCGCCGCATCCGGGCGAGTTCGGCGTCGACACCCTCCAGAGAGAGGCTGGCGACGCCGAACCGTTCGAACAACGGCGTGGCCAGGGTGACGACATGGCGGGCCAGATCGGCTTCGATGCTGGCGGCGGGGACGGCAATTTGCAGCAGGGCCTCGCCGGTGCGGCAGGGATGGCTGCCGAGGAGGAGGTCGCCGTTCAGCGGGTTCCCCCAAGCGCGCAGGACCCGCCCGGTCAGGCCAGTGAACAGCACGCGCAGGCGGACGGTGATGTCGGCGCTGTCCATGGTGAGCAGTGCAGCCAGCCGGCTGGCGTGCAGCAACGCCTCGCCCAATCGCCAAAGCGGAAGGGTCGTGTCGAAGATGGTGCCGGGGGGCAGGGTTTCCTGCGAATCCTCTTGATACCCGCGCATCAGAAACAGTCGCCCCGCCGGATCGGCGCGCCAGAAGTCGCAATGCGCGGGATCGTTAAGGGGACGCTCGAAACCATCATCGCTCGGCCGTAACCAACACTCCAACGGTTCATCGCCGGTCACACGCGGGGAGAGCGCGTGGTGGTGCAGGATCGCGAACATTGGCCAGCCGGTGTGGTGTATCGCCGCCCGTTCCAAGCGCTCCAGCAAGGCCAGCGGTTTGACCCTCTGGAGGTCACCCTCCAACGCGTAATCGATCCGGTACCAACCATGCGGAAACCGGCCGGGCGATCCCTCCGGTAAAGCCGCCGTCAGCGTCCGCCACCGCTCCAAAGACGCGGCAACGAACACATCTTGCGCATTCTCAACGGCCGGTTCTTCAACCAACCCCACAACCCGCAAAATATCGAACGCCTTCGCCAAAGACAGCGTCCGCTCGCCGCGATCGAACGCCACAATGGTCGGGATGCTGACATCGGCGAGCGCCGCATGTTCTTTCTGCGTCAACCGCTCCGCCTTGCGCCGGCGGAGTGCTTCGGCGACCAGCGCGGACCAGTTCAATCCATTCATAGTCCAAAAATCCTGACAGAGCCGCTGCGCACGACATCGGCGAAGCGGTGCACGAAGCCATCCGGTGGTTCGCCCATGGGTGGCACCAACACGGAGGCGGCGCGGCGGCAGCCTCGCTCGATCTCGGCGAAGGCCTGCTCCACCGCCCGGCGCGGCAGGCCGATACGCTCACCGAAGGCCGCCAGCATCGGGCGGGTGACGGCCTCCAACTGCGGCTTCTCGTCGCCCAGTGTCAGCGCCAGCCGCAAATCGAAACCGGGATAGTACGCCGAATTGACCACATCGTACAGCGGCGAAAGCCGCAGCCCGCCCGGCGTCTCCAGCAAGGAAAAATTCTTCAGATGGGCGTCGCAATTGCCGACCAGCACGAAGGCGACCAGGGCCCGGAAGTAGCGGCCGAGATCGATGGCCGGGCGCACGGAATACCGCCGGATCGCCGCCGCGATTTCCTCGTAACGCCCCTCGTATTTCCCGGCGTAATCGTTCCCGCGCGGGCGGCACAGGATCTGGGCCATGTCTTCCATCCGCAGCTTGGCACCGTCAGCCGTCCGATCAAAGCGGGTGACGATCAGGGCCGGCTCCCCGGTACCGGACACGGGGCCGATCTGGGCATGGTTGACCTCGGCGGATCCGAGCACGGCGGCGGTCCAACGCAGGCTGAGCGCCTCATTGCGCACCAGCGTTGGCAGGCTTTCGGAGTTGAATTTGGCGATATAGGGGGCCGGGCCGTCCGGTCCCGCTGGACGCCAGAAACCCGGCTGGTCCGGATCCTCGGTCACCAGCAGCTTGCGTTGCACGCCCGACACCGTGCGTCCCGGATTGATCGCCTGCTCGGCCAGCGGTTCCAAAGCCGTTAGGGGTCCGGCGGGCCGAACACCGACCGCCCCGATGCAATCCAGGCCGTGGCGCAGCAGCAACCCGAGATCGTCTTCGGTCGCGAGGTGCCCGAACCGCGCCTGCTGCTCACGCAACCAGCCCTCCGTGCCCAAATGCTGGAAGAACGGGTGCAATCCCCGATCCCAGGCGTGCTCGCGCTGTGCCACCGGCAGGCAGCAGGCGATCGGTTCGCGCCAGTCCGGCCCGTAGGCGAACAAGGTCCCGCCTGCCACGGTCTCCCGCAGGGTACCCGCCACCTGGCCCTTGAACAGAATGATCGCCTGCCGCTCTGGCATGGTAAACTATACCTGATCTTAGGTTGGAAGAGCGTCGAAATGGACGCCGAAGACCGATATATAACTGAGTATATTGCATGACAAGGGGAACTAGTAAATTAAAACTGACTCATTGGTGAATAGCCGGCTCAAAGGGACCTAAACCGCCTGCATTGAGGCGTCTATGAGCGGGGATCCAAGCAGATATCAGTTATATCTTCCTACACGGAAGCTCACCCCGACCGGAACCCCGTCGCCACCACGTACAATTCGCTCGACCCCTTCCGGCTCGCCGGCGGTTTGGCGTGTTTCACACTGACGAAATGCCGCTTCAATCGCGTCAGCATCTCCCCCTCCGACCCGCCCTGGAACAGCTTGGCGACGAAGCTGCCGCCATCGCTGAGGACCTCCAGCGCGAAATCCAGCGCCAGTTCGGCCAGTCCGACAATCCGCAAATGGTCTGTCGCCGTATGCCCCGTCGTATTCGGCGCCATGTCCGACAGCACCAGATCGGCCTTGCCGCCCAGCGCGGCCGTCAGCTTCTCCGGCATATCGGCATCGTTGAAATCGCCCTGCATGATCACCGCCCCGCCGATGGGATCAATCGGCAGCAAATCAAGCGCCAGCACCGAATGCGCCCCACGCTGCACCGCCACCTGCGTCCACCCACCCGGCGCCGCGCCAAGGTCGAGCACCCGCGCGCCCTTGCGGATCAGGTGATGCTTGTCATCCAACTCGATCAGCTTGAACGCCGCGCGGGAGCGGTAGCCCTGCGCCTGCGCCGCGGCCACATAGGGGTCGTTTAACTGCCGCTGCAACCAGGCATGCGACGCCGGGGTACGCTTCTTCGACTTCTTCACGCGCACGGTTAGCCCGCGCGGGACCGACGGACCGGATGGTTTGCTCATTATTTTGCCGCGTATGCCCTGTGAAAGCCCGTCGGGCGGGTGCGGTCGGCGCGGATCATGCGCAACAACATCCCCTCCCGCAGGCCGCGATCGGCCACGATGACCTTGGGGGCGGGCCAGACCCGGGTGATGGCCGCGAAAACGGCGCAGCCGGGCAGGACGAAGTCAATGCGCTCCGGCCCGACGCAGGGGTGCTGCAACAGTCCCTCCCGCCCAAGGCCGCGCAGGAAATCCAACGCGCCGCTGGCCTGTTCAGCCGATAGCGCCAGCCCATCCACCGCCGGGCGGCGGTAGCGATCCAGCTTCAGCACCACGCCGGCCAGCGTGGTGACGGTGCCGCTGGTGCCAAGCAGCCGCACGCCGCCATTGCGGATTTCATGCGCGATGCAATGCACCCGCTCAAACCGCTGCAACATCGCCGCGACATCGGCGACCATGGCTTCGAACCCGTCTTCGGTGAAGCCGGCATTGCCCCAGCGCTCCGACAACGTGACCACGCCGATGGGCAGGGATTCATACCCGATGAGTTCCGGACGGCCGGCGGTGAGGCGCACCCAGGCGAGTTCGGTCGAACCACCGCCGATATCGAACAGCAGCGCCCGGCTGCCTTCGCCGCACAACAGGGCGGAGCAGGACTCAAGCGCGAGTTCGGCCTCTTCCCGGCTGGAGATGACGCCGATATCCAGCCCGGTTTCGGCCTTCACCCGGGCCAGGAACTCGGCACCATTGGCGGCCCGGCGGCAGGCTTCGGTCGCGATCGCGCGCAACCGCCGGACCGGCCGGCGCTCCAGCCGATCGGCGCAGGCGTGCAGGGCGAGGAGGGCGCGGTCCATGGCGTCGGGGGCAAGGCGGCCCGTGTGGTGCAGGCCCTCCCCCAGGCGCACGATGCGGGAGAAACTGTCGAGCACACGAAATCCGTCGCCCGCCGGCGTGCCCACCAGCATGCGGCAGTTATTGGTGCCGAGGTCGAGCGCGGCGAAGGAGCTGCCGGTAAACCGGCGCGCCTGATCCAGCCGCGGGGCGGCGGGTTCGGCCTCGGGAAGGGGCTGCCGCTGCATCATCTGCTGATTGTCGTCTGTCAGGGGCCAGTGGAGCAAGCACCGAATGGTATGTGTTTGCGTTTCAACTGGATTTCAACAACGCATGGGCGCCATTCTGCGGCCGGGTTTCAAATAAGGACCGTGCGTGTGAGCCAAAACAGCGAGCTACCCGCCATCAGGCATCTGTCGGGAAAGGAAATGCGGAAGCTGCTCGATCGCTACCGGGTGACGGATGGCAAGGGATTTACGCTGAAAGACTACCACCCGGCGGACACCGCCGGCCATATCATCGGCCATCGCCATGCCACGGCCCTGCTGAACGGCGGCGTCGCGCATCTGGCATCCCTGCAGGAGAAGCTTTACGCCCAGGACCGTTGGGCGGTGCTCTGCGTGTTCCAGGCCATGGATGCGGCGGGCAAGGATGGTACCATCAAGCACGTGCTGTCCGGCGTGAACCCGCAGGGCGTGCGGGTCACCAGCTTCAAGGCCCCCAGCGTGGAGGAGAAGCGGCACGATTTCCTCTGGCGGGTTATCGGTGCCTTGCCGGAGCGCGGGCATATCGGGATCTTCAATCGCAGCCATTACGAAGAGACCCTGGTGGTGCGGGTGCACCCGGAATTGCTGGAGCATCAGCATCTGCCGCATGAACTTGTCGGCAAGAAAATCTGGGACCAGCGGCTGAACGCGATCGCTGAGTTCGAGCATTACCTGGCCAACCAGGGGACCATCATCCTCAAATTCTTCCTGCATATCTCCAAGGAGGAGCAGAAGCGCCGGTTTCTGGAGCGGTTGAACGAGAAGGACAAGAACTGGAAATTCAGCCCGGCGGACCTGACGGAGCGCGCCTGGTGGGATTCTTATCAAGACGCGTACGAGCAAGCGATCAACGCGACCGCCGCGCCGCATGCGCCGTGGTTCGTCATCCCGTCCGACAATAAGTGGTTCACCCGCCTGGTCGTGGTCGCCGCCATTGTCGAGGCACTGGATCGCCTGGACCTGAAACCCCAGGCCCTGACCAAGGCCGAACTGGCCAATCTGGAGGTCGCGCGCCGGGCGCTGGAGGCGGAGGACGACTGAGCCGCGCCGTCAGCCGATGCTCTCGGTGGCCGCGACCCGCCAGCCGTTGCCACCCTCCCGCCGGACGGCGTCCAGGGCCTGAGTCGCTTTCACAAGCAGGCTGGCCGCGTCCTCCAACGATCCACCAGGCCGGGTCGCGATGCCGATCGACAAGGTCCGGCGCAGGGAGAGGGGCGTGTCGTCTTTGTCCGGAACCCGGCGCTGCACCAGGCTCTCCGCCCGCTCCGCCGTCGTCATATGATCGGCGTTATCCAGCCAGGCGGCCAGCATATCAGCCGCGATATAGCCGATCCGGTCAGCCGGGCGGAGAACGGCACTGAGCATGCGGGCGGTCTGGAACAGGCTGTCGTCGGCATCGCCGGCGAATTGCAGCCCGGCCCGGCGATCGGGGCTGACCAGCAGCATCGTGCCGGTGGCGCCCGCCGCGTCCAGGCGCCCGATATGGCGGTCGACCGCACTCAGAAAATGCGCCTGATGCGACAGGCCAGTGACGGGATCGAGATTGGCATCGCGCTGGGCTGGTTGCTGCATCAGCCTGAGCAGCCCGGCCACCGCGGTGATCATCGGGTAATCCCGGATGGTCCAACCGGCCTCCCCCGGCATGCGCCACAGCGCCAGGACGGTGCGTGTATCCATGGGGCAGATCAACAGCGGCCGCCGATCGGGGGCGAGGCCGTAGCCGACGGTGGCGCGTTTGCGGATCAGGAGGGCGGCGGCGTTGGGGATCGCCTCACTGCCGAAGCCGGCTTCGCAGCGTATGCTGGGCAGGTTCGACAGCGCGATCACGGCCGCGCCCTCAATCCCGACTGTCTTCAGCAGGTCATTCAGCGCACGCGGTAGTAAGTCGCTCGCCATGGTCCAGGCCTCACACCGATCATTGGTTTAGAATAGACTGCCTCCAACATCGAAGGGAGGGGTCAATGCGCGCTGTTTGGTATGATCGTCAGGGACCAGCGGCCGAAGTGATCGTCACCGGGGAACTGCCGACGCCCGAGCCGGGGCTGGGCGAGGTCCGGGTGAAGCTGGAAGCGTCGGGGGTTAATCCCGCCGATACCTATCGCCGCCGTGGCGCGGTGCCGGCGGAATATCCACGGGTGATCCCGAATAGCGACGGCGCCGGGGTGGTTGATCGGGTTGGCCCGGACGTCTCCCCCCATTGGATCGGCAAGCGGGTGTGGCTCTATAACGGCCAGCGGAACGGGCGCTGGATGGGCACGGCTGCTGAATATATCAGCCTGAATGCCGATTTGGTGACGCCGCTGCCGGATCATGTGTCCTTCGCGCAAGGCGCGACCTTGGGCATTCCGTGCATGACCGCGCATGGCTGCGTGTTCGTGGCGGGGCCGGTGCAGGGGCGTATCCTGCTGGTGACCGGCGGCGCCGGCGCTGTCGGGCATTACGCGGTGCAGCTCGCCGCCTGGGCCGGGGCGACGGTGATCGCGACCGTCAGTTCGGAGGAAAAAGCCGCCCGCGCCCGCGCCGGCGGTGCCGCATTTGTGATCAACTACCGGACCGAGGACGTGGCCGCGCGGGTCCGCGACATCACTGGCGGAGAAGGCGTGGATCACGTGGTCGATGTCGATTTCGGCGGCAATCTGGCCGCGGTTCTGGCGTCGGTGCGCGATAACGGCAGCATTGCCTACTACGCATCCAACGGGGCGCTGAATCCGGAGGTGCCGTTGCGCACCGTGATGGCCAAGAACCTGGCGATCCATGGCTTCGTGCTGCCCACCAGCCGGCATGCGCAGCGCAAGCGGGCGCAGTCGGACATCGCGCGCTGGATCGCCACGCCGGGGCCGATCCTGTCGGTGGATGGGGTGTTCCCGCTGTATGAAACGGCGGCGGCGCATTTATCAGTCGAGCAGGGTGGCAAGGTCGGCACGGCTGTTGTCGAATGCGCGAAGTGAAACGGGAAGGAAACTGAACATGGCTGACAATCCCCTCGCGCTGGTGGTGGGCGCCAATCGTGGCATTGGGCTGGGTGTGGTGCGGGAGCTGGTGGGGCGCGGCTGCGATGTGATCGCCACCGCCCGCGCGCCGGAGGCCGCGACCGCGTTGCGCGATCTGGCGGCGGCGCATCCGGGCCGGGTGGAGGTCCGGGCACTGGACATGGCCGATGCGGCGGGGGTCGATGCTTTCGCGGCCTCGCTGGCGGGGCGGACGCTCGACTCGGTGCTGATCAATGCCGGCGTCGCCGGTCCGGCGCATCGCAGCGCCAATGCCGCGACGATGGAGGAGACAGGCGCGCTGATGTTCGTCAACGCAATCGCCCCGATCCGGCTGGGGCGGGCGCTGCTGGGTTCGATGCGCAAGGATACGGGCGTGCTGGGCTTCACCAGCTCCGTGATGGGCAGCGTGGCGCTGAACGCGGGCGGGCATGAATTGTACCGGGCCAGTAAGGCGGCGTTGAATTCGCTCAGCCGGGGGCTGTTCGCGGAGATGCGGAGCCGGAACCTGACCCTGCTGACGCTGCACCCGGGCTGGGTGCGCACGGATATGGGCGGCTCAGGCGCGCCGGTGAGCGTGGATGAGAGCGCGGCGGGGATGGTGACGGTGCTGCTTGGGGCAGCGGGCAGCCGGCGGCACGCGTTTTTGGATTATCAGGGGAAGGAGATCGCCTGGTAGGGTCCTCGGCAAACCATCGCGTCCCCATAATAAACGTCATCCCCGGGCTCGTCCCGGGGACCAATCGCGGCAGAGGCGGAAACCTTGGTCCCCGGGACAAGCCC
>CAIUPC010000112.1 GCA_903900905.1 uncultured Acetobacteraceae bacterium | reverse complement strand
CGATGTCGCTGTCCCCGATGATCATGCCAGGTTCAAGCACGCGGCAGCAGCCGCTGCGATTGAAACAGCCGCGCGTCAGCATACTGGCGTATTGCGAATAATGACGATCTGATAAAATCCAACATAAATAACCTCGCATGAAAATGCGTAAGGATCAGAAAAAATGGCGGTTTCCGGTCAGCTTATGGCGCCGCGATGGCGCACCCCTTGCGGAGCCGAAGCTTTCTCCGCAAGCTTAATCACGCGCGATGGAGGAGGCGATCATTGCAGGATAAACCGTCCCGGGGACTCGTCATGAGATATCTCCAGCGCAGTATGGCCATGGGCGCGTTCACGACGCTGGCCGTCTGCCAGGCCGCTGCCCAGGTGCCGACACCCGGCGCCCCGCCGCCAGGATCACCTTTGCCCGGCATTTTGCAGCCGCAACTCCCGAAGGTTGCCCCAGGCCTCGTGACGCCGTCCAGGCCGGCGGTGCCCGAGCTGGCGGCGCAAGGGCAGTCGTTCGCGATCACCGAAGTGACCGTCCTTGGTGCAAGCGCCTTCTCACCCGAGGTCATCGCCGGCTACACGTCCCGCCTCACGGGTCCGGCGGTGTTTCAGGGCGATATCGAAGCCGCCCGGCAGGCGCTGATCGATCTCTACCGTTCCCAGGGCTATGTTTACACCACCGCCCGGGCGACGATTGATCGTCACACCCTCCGCTTCCAGATCGTCGAGGGTTATGTCGGCGACATCGCCATCGAAGGCGATATCGGCCCGGTTGAGGCGCAGCTCCGCCGCTTCCTCAATCATATCGTCGATCAGAAACCCCTGAAGGCCGCGACGCTGGAGCGCTGGCTGCTGCTGGCCCAGGACATCCCAGGTCTGAGCCTCCGTTCGACCCTCAATCCATCATCGACCGATCCTGGGGTGCTCACCCTGCTGGTGCAGGCCTCGCGCAAGCCGATAAGCGGATCGATATCGGCGGATAATCGGGCGTTCAGTTCGTCGGGGCCTTATGAGTCGCTGGCGGTGCTGAATTTCGACAGTTTCAGCGCCTATGGCGAGCGGACCCAGGCGTCGTTGTTCAGCACGTTCAACGGGACCTCGCTCTTTGGCCAGGCCTCGGAAGAGCTCTATCTCGGCGGCTCCGGTCTGAAACTCCGCCTCTATGCCGGTGCCGGCGCCAGCATGCCGACCGGCACGCTGGGGACGATCGGGTATAACGGCATCACCCGCGTCGCTGGCGCGCAGCTGTCGTTCCCGATCCTGCGCACGCGTCCGCAATCGCTGACCGTCGCGCTCTCCTTCGACGCGTTGGAGAGCGATATCGGGGTCAATCTCGGCCCGGGCGGCACCGTTCTGCGCAACAGCTATAACAGCCTGCGCGTCCTGCGGTTCAGCGGGGACTACGTCCGGCTGGACTCGCTGCTCGGCCCCACACGCAGCGCGACCAACGCCGTGACGTTGCGTGTCAGCCAAGGGCTGGAGTTCCTGGGCTCCTCGAAAAACGGTGACACCGCCGCCCCGCCGCCGCGTTACGGCCAGGTCGTGACATTCACCAAGTTGAGCGGCGAGTTGTCGCGCACACAGACACTCTACGAACCGTTCGAAAACGGCGTTATCTCCCTGCATGGCGCCGTGAGCGGGCAGGTCACGGACGATCTGCTGCCGCCGGAAGAGAAATTCTACCTCGGCGGCCCGCGCTTCAACCGCGGCTATTTTTACGGTCAGGTCAGCGGCGATAAAGCCCTGACCGCCTCGGCCGAGCTGCGGCTCAACACGCCGATCAGCATGCCGAAATCCGTGCCGATGGAGGCGCGGGCGCAGTTTTATGTGTTCTACGACTGGGGACAGGTTTGGCAGAACACCGCGCTTGAATCCGGCGCCTCCCTGCGTTCGGCCGGTGGCGGGGTCCGGTTCTATCTGGGCGAACAGATCGAGGTGGATCTGGAGGGTGTATACCGCGGCGCGCTTTACCCGACGGGCAGCAGCCTGAGCGTGTCGGCTCTGCCGTCAACTGCTTTCTACTGGCAGGCAATGTACCGGTTCTAAGCTCGACGGAAGCGAAGCCGCTTCAATGCGGCTGACAGAAGGAAATGGCGATGCGCAAGTCTGACCGGCAAGGCAAACACGGGGGCATGGGCGCCACTTTGGGCGTTTTCCTGCAATTCAGCCGCCAGGGGTTGTTCCTCACGACCGCACTACAAGCCGCCGCCGTGGTTAACTTCATGCCCATGCTGATCACGCCGGCCGCGGCGCAGCTGGCCCCCAATACCGCCCCAACGGGTGGCAACGTGGTCGCCGGTCAGGCCAGCATCGCGCAATCGGCCGCGCAAACAACCATCACCCAGGCATCACAGCGCGCCGCCGTGAACTGGCAAAGCTTCGATGTCGGCAGCCAGCACAGCGTGCGGTTCGACCAGCCCTCCACCTCCGCCGTGACTCTGAACCGCGTGGTCGGTCCCGACCCCTCCGCGATCGAGGGCCGGATCCAGGCCAATGGTCAGGTTGTCATCATCAACCAGGCCGGCGTCGTGTTTGGCGCCGGAGCGCAGGTCGATACCGCCGGCCTGGCCGTGTCAGCCGCCGGCATCACCGACGCCAATTTCATGTCCGGCGGCAAACTGGCATTCGACCAGGCCGCCAAGCCCGGCGCGAAGATTGAGAATAAGGGCACCATCACCATTCGCAACCAGGGCCTCGCCGCCCTGGTCGCGCCGCAGGTGTCCAATTCCGGCGTCATCAGCGCCCGCATGGGCAAGGTGATCCTGGCCGGCGCCGAAGCGACGACCCTGGACCTGTACGGCGATGGGCTCGTATCCCTCAACGTCACCCAGCAAGTGCGCACCGCACCGAACGGCGCCACCGCCCTCGTGACCAATACCGGCGCGATTGAGGCGCAGGGCGGCACGGTTCTGTTGACCGCCCAGGCCGTCGACGGCGTGATCCAGAACCTGGTCAACGCCGGCGGCAAGATTTCCGCCAACAGCACCGCCAATCAGACCGGCCGCGTGCTGGTATCAGGCCGAGGCGGTGACGTGCAGATCGTCGGCACCATCTCCGCGGCCGGCCGCATGGCCGGCACCACCGGCGGTTCGATCGAGATCAACCCAACCGGCGCCGTAGCCGTCGCGTCCGGCGCGAAACTCAACGCCTCAGGCCGTGCCGGCGGTGGCACCGTGGCGGTAGGCACCACGCTGGCACGCGCCAAGGGCGGGCCTTCGGTCACGGCGGCGCAGACCGCGCAATCGGTGACCATCAACGCGGGCGCCTCGATCACCGCGGACGCAACCAACATCGGCAATGGCGGCAACGTCACAATTTTGTCCAGCCAGACAACGACCATGGACGGGTCAATT
>CAIUPC010000111.1 GCA_903900905.1 uncultured Acetobacteraceae bacterium | reverse complement strand
GTTATTGAGGAAAGACGCTGAAAAACCGTTGCGCCGGTTATTGGCCGCGCGGGTGTGATCGCCGCCGTCGGGGTTTTCCACCTTGATCACGTCGGCGCCCTGATCCGCCAGGATCATCGTGGCCAGGGGGCCGGAGATCATCGATGTCAGATCGACGATGCGATAGCCGTGCAGGGGGCCGGGCATAGGGAGTCCTCGTATTGGTTGGCGCTTCTATACAGCCAGCCGCGCCGTGCTGTCGCCTTGTAGCGCCGCGGTATTGCCATCCCCAAGCCGGGGCGCGGCGTTGCGGATCGCCGGGCGCACCCCGTCGAAGGACAAGGGCGAACCCGTGAGGCGGTAATCTTCCCCCGGTACATCCTGCAAAATACCCAGCGCCTGCGCCTGCGGTTCGTTCAGCGCTTCCGGCAGGGTATTGATCGGTGCGGCGGGCACGCCAACCGCTTCCAGGCGCTCGATCCATTGGGCGCGCGGGACCAGGCGCAGGATCTCCGTCATCAGCACCGTCAGCGTGGTCTTGTGGGTCAGCCGGGCGCGGTTGGTGGCGAAGCGGGGGTCTTCGGCCCATTCCGGCTTGCCCAGCGCCGCTGACAGTTTCGCGAACAGCCGATCATTGCCGCAGCAGATGATGAAGGGGCCGTCGGCGGCGTCGAAGGCCTCATACGGCACCAAGGCCGGATGGCCGGAGCGGTGTTTCGGCGGCATCGAACCCTGGTTGACCCACATATCCCCGCGCTGCGCCGCCCAGACCAGGGCCGTTTCCAGCAGCGACGCCGTGATGATGCAGCCTTTCCCGGTGGCCTGCCGGCGTTGCAGCGCGGCCAGGGCGCCGATAACCACCCACATGCCGGTGCCCTGGTCGCAGACCGCGACACCCAGGCGCATCGGCGGGTCGTCGGGTCCGCCATTGCAGCTCGACAGCCCGCTATAGGCCTGGATCAGCGGCTCATAGCCTGGCCGGTTGGCCATCGGCCCGATATGCCCGAAGGCAGAGATCGCACAATATATAAGGTGAGGATGCCGCGCCGTCAGTGCGGGTCCGGCGATGCCGAGCGCCTCTGGCACGCCAGGCCGCAGATTATGGATCAGGATATCGGCGCTGGCGGCCAGGGTTTCGAACGCGGCCAGGCCCTCGGCGCTTTTCAGATCCAGCGCCACGGATTGCTTGTTGCGGTTGAACATATGAAAGGTCAGGGCATCGCCGTGGCGGAAATCCGGCCCCATGCGGCGGGCATCGTCGCCGCCCTCGACGCGCTCGATCTTCAGTACCTCGGCCCCGAGATCGCCCATGATGGCGCCGGCGAAGGGGGCGGACAGCACCTGCCCCAGTTCGAGGACGCGGATTCCTTGCAGCATGAGTTTCCTCCCGTTGATCTCCGGGGCTTTTTCAGGCCCCGGCGTTTTGGCCATGAATTGTGCGTGCGGCGAGGACGGGAGTCATCCCCCAATGCCGCGCGCGGCTGCGATCCGCGACAGGGCGGCCCGCACGACATGGAGATAGTCGGTATGCGAAAGTTCGTCATGGGGATCCAGCCGTAGCCTGGTGACGATGCCCGGCGCGATTTTCCGATAGGATTCGTAATCGTCGTTAATCGCCGTGGCGCCAGGAAATACATCCGCGCCGGGCTCCCGATTGTCGTTCAGCCAATCGCGCACGCGGCGGATGATCAGACGCACCTCATTCCCATGGGATTCGATGTCCATGCCCGAGATGTCCGATAACGTCTGGTCATAGCGGTGGGCCTCCGCGTCGAGGATCAGTGTTTTCCGCCGTCGCTGGCGAGCCGGCCCCTCCAGCCGCAAACCCAGGTCGGCTCCCAGTTCAAGCGCCATGTTGAAGCGGGGGAGGCCGGAGACCTGGTCGAGTTCGACGCGTGAGATATCGTGGATCGACAGATCGCAGGCGGTGATCATCCGTACGATTTCGTGGAAGCGGATGACTCCACTGTCGTTGTAATCAAGGGCACAACGCGGGCGAAGACCGCAGGCCAATATGGCGAAGCAGGCGCCACGCAACAGGGGCCTATAGGCGTCGTCGAAAGGGCAATTGATGAAAACCGGCCTTTCGTGGTCGGTTCTACTTCCTGGCGTTAAAGACATCAGGGTTCGCGGCGATGGCCGCGTCGACGGCTTTCTCGATCTGCTCCTGAGAAAACCGTGATGGGTGCGTGAGCACTGCCAGCCGCACGCCGCGATACATCGCGGGGGCGGATATACGCGGACGACCGGCTTTTCCGGCAACGGCCTTGCTTAGTTGGCCAGTCGAGGATTTCACATGGCGCTCGCTCATGGCCAATTTATACGCTTTTCGACGCTGAAGGGCAACATAATGCACACTCGTGCACGGCATTCGGTGCTTTGACCCGGGGCCAGGCACCGGCGGAACTGGCACGGTCTGCCCGCCCGTCTTATCCTGTGCCACCCGCGCGCCCAAGGAGGAAACCATGACCGACCTGCCCAAACGCATCACGATCCACGAAGAAGGCCCCCGTGAGGGCTTCCAGATCGAAGCCGGCCCGATCAGCACCGCCGACAAAGTCAGCTTCTGCGAAGCCCTCGCCGAAACCGGACTGCATGAGGTCCAGTGCGTGTCCTTCGTCGACGCCCGCCGCGTCCCCGGCATGGCCGACGCCATGGAGGTCGCCGCCGCCATCCGCCAGCGCCCCGATGTCCACTACACCGGCATCGCCCTGAACCTGCGCGGCTATGAACGCGCGGTCACCACCCCGCTCCATATCACCGGCGGGCTGCAAATGAGCGCGTCGAACACCTTCTCCCAGCACAACACCAACAAGAACAACGAGGAAACCCTGCGCGAGCAACGCCGCCAGATGCAGTTCTTCAAGGACAGCGGCATCCGCGTCGACTCCGCCATCGTCATGACCGCCTTCGGCTGCAATTTTGAGGGCGCGATCGCCCCGGAAACCGTCCGCGATTGCGTCGGCTCCCTGCTCAAGATCGCCGATGAGTTCGAGGTGACGCTCGATCGCGTCCGTCTGGCCGATACCGTCGGCTGGGCCTCGCCGCTGCAAGTGCAGCGGGTGCTGGGCGTGGTGCGGGAGAAATGGCCCGATCTGCACCTGTCGCTGCATCTGCACGATACCCGCGGCACCGGCCTCGCCAACGCGCTGATGGCATTGCAGATGGGCATCGACGATTTCGACAGTTCCTGCGCCGGTCTCGGCGGTTGCCCCTTCGCCGGCCACAAGGGTGCGGCCGGCAATATCTGCACCGAGGACCTGGTGTTCATGGCGCAGGAAATGGGCATCGAAACCGGCATCGATCTGGATGCCTTGATCGAATGCGCCCGCATGGCGGAAACCATTGTCGGCCACGCCCTGCCAGGCAAAATCATGCATGGCGGCAGCCTGTCCAAATACCGCCAGGGAGCGCACGGATGAACGAGGTTCTGCACGAAAACCGCAATGGCGTGATGTGGATTAGCATCAACCGCCCCGAACGCCGTAATGCCATGAACGACGCGGTGATCGACGGCATCTCCGCCGGTTTCACGCTGGCCGCTGGCGATCCGAGTGTCCGCGCGGTGGTTCTGACCGGTGTCGGCGACCGGGCCTTCTGCGCGGGGGCCGATCTGGCGGCGGGTTCGGGGTCGTTTAAGTATGATTATTCGAAGGTGGGGCTGAATTTCGTGCGCCTGATGAAGCAGGCGCGCGACCTGACCCTGCCGCTAATCGCCCGGGTCAATGGCCATGCCATGGCCGGCGGGATGGGCATGCTCGGCATGTGCGACATGGCCATTGCTGCCTCCGAGGCGCGCTTCGGCATGCCCGAAGTCAAAATCGGCATTTTTCCCATGCAGATCATGGCCGTTCTGCAACGGCTTATCCCGTCGCGGAAACTGTATGAAATGGCGCTGACCGGCGAACCCATCACCGCTGAGGAGGCGCTGGAAATCGGCCTGCTGAACTATGTCGTTCCCTATGCCGAACTGGATGCGAAGCTGGACTGGCTGTTGTCCCGCCTGCTGGATAAAAGCCCGACCGCGATCCGCCGCGGCAAATACGCGATGCGAACGACCGAGCAGCTTAATTTCGACCAGTCGGCTGCTTTCATGGAGGCGCAGATCGGTACGCTCGCCTTAACCGAAGACGCCGCCGAGGGGCGCCAGGCCTTCATCGAAAAGCGCGCCCCGGTCTGGACCGGGCGCTGATCCCGAACCATGATTGATCTCGCGCCACTATGGTTCGCCCCTACCATTGTGATCGTGCACACGATCTGTGCGTTGACGGCGTTCGTACTCGGGCTGGTGCAGCTCGCCGGCCCCAAAGGCACCCTGGTCCATCGCATCCTCGGCTGGATGTGGGTGGTTTTGCTGATGACGGTCGCGGGCAGTTCGGCGGGGATGACCGGCTTCAGCCGGCAAGGTGTGTTCAGCGTGATTCACCTGCTGTCGCTGGTGACGCTGGTCATGGTGCCCCTCGCGGTGCTGGCCGCCCGGCGCGGCAGCGTTTCGGTGCATGGGCGGATCATGACCGGGCTTTTCATGGGGGTATTGGTGCTGGCCGGGGCGTTTACGCTTTATCCCGGCCGCATCATGGCGCACGTGCTGCTGGGCGGGTGAGCATCAGTTCACCCGCTTCTCCCGCCCTTCCCAATAAGGCTTGCGCAGCTCGGTCTTCAGGATCTTCCCTGCCCCTGACAACGGCAACGGCTCCTCCCGGATTGTCACGCTGCGCGGGCATTTGTAGCCGGCGATCCGGTCATGGCAGGCGGCGATCAGCGCCGCATCCGTCGCGGCCATGCCCGGCTTCAGCCGAACGACGGCATGCACCCGCTCCCCCCATTTGTCGTCGGGGACGCCAATAACAGCGCATTCCGCGACGGCGGGATGGTCATACAGCGCCGCCTCCACCTCAGCGGAGTAAACATTCTCCCCCCCGCTGACGATCATGTCCTTCACCCGGTCAACGATATAGACGAACCCTTCGTCGTCCATCGTGCCGCCATCGCCGGTATGCAGCCAACCGTTGCGCATCGTATGCGCGGTCAGTTCCGGTTGCTTCCAGTAACCGACGGTCACCAGTTCGCCGCGGCCGCAAACCTCCCCCACCGTCCCGCGCGGGACCTCGTTGTCGTTCTCATCCATGATTTTAATTTCGCAGCCGAATACGGCCCGGCCGGCCGATTTCATCCGGCCCGCGAGCGGTCCCTCAAAACAATGATACTCATGCGGCATCAGTGTCATCACCGGAGAAGCCTCGGTCTGCCCATAGGCCTGGGTGAAGCGCACCTGTGGCATCACCTCCAGGGCCCGCCGGATCACCGCTTCCGGCATGGGGGAGGCGCCATAGACGATGCCCCGCAAGCTGGACAGATCGCGGGTCGTCATTTCCGGATGGTTCACAACCATGTTCACCATCGTGGGCACGATCAGGGTGGTGGTGACGCGGTGGTCTTCGACGATCCGCAGGAACGCCAGCGGATCGAACCGCGGCAGGAACACATGCGTGCCGCCGAAGCCCGTGACCAGGAAGGTCAGGGCACCATCCGCCACATGAAACATGGGTGCCGCATGGACATACACCGTCTCCCGCCCGAGCGGTGTGGCCGGCAGCGTGTTCTGGGCGTTGGCGACGATGTTGCGGTGGCTGAGCATCACGCCCTTGGACCGTCCGGTGGTGCCGCCAGTATAGAATATGCCCGCGACCTCATCGCCCCGGCACCCCGCATCCGCGGCCGGTTGGGCCGCCGCGATCAGGGCCTCATAGGATAACTGCCCGTCCGGTGTCGCTGCCTCCCCAATATGGATGATCGTGCGGATATCCGGCGTCTGCGGCAGCACCTGCGGCAGGACCGCGGTGAAGGTGTCATCGACCAGCAGCGCGGAGCATCCGGAATCCGTCAGCCAGAACACGATCTCCGGCGGCGCCAGGCGGGTGTTGATCGGCACGAAGATGAACCCGCCCCAGGCCAGGCCGAAGAAACTTTCCAGGTAGCGGTCGGAGTTCAGGGCCAAAATGCCAATGCGATCGCCGGGCTTATAGCCAAGCGCCGCGCAGGCTCCAGCGAGGCGCGCCGCCCTGTCAGCGAAATCAGTCCAGCTTTGCTCGCGGCCGGCAAAAATGGTCGAGGTACCCTTGCCGTTGAGTTTCACGGCCCGGCGCAGAAACTGGGTGATTTGTGGCATGCGTTCCTCCCTGTCACCGGCAATACACTACGGCCGGGCGGTGGTTGGCAACGGGTGTTCATGACTGCCGGATCGGGAAATATATTCCGATAATGCAGTTACATGTGAACCTGATCACAGAATTATGGTGCTTTGACGGTATGAAGACGGGCGGCCTGGAAACGACATCCGGGCGCGCCGGGCTCACGATTCAAAGCAGGAGACAAACGATGCCAAGGACGAATTTCCACTCAGAGACCGATGGCTTTGCCTTCGTTAACGATTGGGCATGGGATGCGACCGAAACCGCCATTCTCAAAGGTCTGATCACCGACGCGCTCGGCGTGATCGAAGTGATCCTGTCGCCACTCATCGCGGTGGCCGAGGGGCCGCTGCTGGCGGCCGAACTCGGCGTGCCCTTCATCGGTCCCTGGCTGGTGGCAAAAACGATTGAGGCGGAGAACCAGGCCATCGTCGATGGCATCGTCGGCGCCGTCACCCAGGCGCATTACGGCCTGTGCGGCGGCATGGCGTTCGCGTCCCTGGATTATTGGCACAAGAACTGGGTCGTGCCCCGCGGCACCGGGCCCAAGGACCAGCCGCAGCGGACATCCCCCACCGGCACCGCATTGCGCGACTATATCTGGAACCGCCTGCTGCAAAGTATCAAGGACAATGTCGGCACCTTCCTGGAATGGATGGCGGTGCTGCATTTCGAAGGCGGCCCCGGTGAGACCTGGTTGCTGGATCATACCAAGAATGAGGTCGCGAAACTGAAGGCTCGCATCGACAACGGCACCCCCGTCACCGTCGGTCTTGTCGGCACGACCTGGAACCCGATGGAAAACCACCAGGTCCTGATCTACGGCTACCAGAACAATCCCAACGGCACCGTGTCGCTGTTTGCCTACGATAACAACTTCCCGGATGTTGAAACCACCTATGTGATGGATTTCAGCGGCTCCATGCTGGTGGTCAACAACAACACGCCCTTCGGCAACGGCAGCGGCCCGATGCGCGGGCTGTTCTGCACCGCCTACAGCCCCGCCACGCCGCCCCGCACCATCGTGCTGCGCACCGGCATGACCGTCTCCCCGGCCATCACCGGTATCGGCGCGCCGGTTCACCTGGCGATGACAGTGGCCAATATCGGCTACCACACCAGCCCCCCGATGGCCCTGGTGATGGCGGGCGATGCCGGCACCGCGGTGCAGGAGGCGATGCCCACAACCCTCGCCGAAGGTGCCGCCCGCACCCTCTCCGGCAACCTCACCTTCGCCGGTGCCGCCAACCACAAGATCGGCGCCATCGTGACCCTGCGTACGGCAGCTAACGCCGTGGTAACCAAATTCCTGCCGGCGGAGGGCAATACCCAGACCGCCTCCGGCAGCGTGACCATCGTGCCGGAGCGGTTGATCGACTCGGTCCTCAGCAGCACCTGCGATGTCACCAATGTCGTTGGTGCGAAGGCAAGTTACACGGTGCGGACGGCCGATATGGGTGCGGGTCTGACTTTCGCCTGGAAAGTCACCGGCGCCGCGATCCTGTCAGGCGCCGCTTCGCAGCAGGTGACCGTGCAATTGCCCAATCAGGAGGGCGCGAGTGTCACCCTCTCCGTCACCGTCACCCGGCCCGACGGGGGCGTGTCCAGCGGCAGCGTGACTGAGCAGACGATCACCTCCATGGCCGCGGCGCTGGAGCGGGTGATGTGCGAAATCAGCCATGTCATGACCAAGGCGCCGTTCCAGATCGATCACGGCGACCCCGGTCCGGACGTGGTGCGGATCGTCAACCCCGCCGATATCGCGACGCTGGTCACCGCCGCGACGAACCTGAGCAATGCCGTCAATGCCGTGGCCAAGGTGGGCGTGCCGGTCATCCTTGGTTCCACGCCACGGGTGGGGCTGACACTGACGCCGGTAGTGCTCGGGCCGATTGCGACCCCGGTTGTTACGCCGATCCTGACACCGGTTCTGACGCCGGTTCAGGGACGTTGAGGTCAGGCGCGGGGGCGGGGCAACCCGCTCCCGCGCCATCGCCGTTACACTTTCGGGGTGTAGGCGTAATCTTCCCGCACGCTGCCCGGCGCGCGCAGGCCCGGCGGCAGCGGCGCGCGGGTGGCATTGACCCCGGCGTGCACATCCAGCGCCGCCTGATCCCGCCACAGTTCCAGCAGGACCAGCTTGTCTGGGTTCACCACGCTCTGGAACACTTCGAACTGCTCGCAACCGGGTTCCTGCATCACATCGGCGCAGCGTTCACGATAGACGGCGGCGAGTTCGTTGCCTTTTCCTGGTTCGGCGCTGATTGAGACGACGAGTCTGAGTTTCATGTGAGGTTCTCCGTTATCAATGACGTTCAAACCGGGACCGAGCCGCCCATCGTGGTGCGGTGCATCAGCCGGCGTTGCGGCATGTCGTAATCCTGCACGGCGCGGTGCTGCACCGTGCAATTATCCCACATTAGCACATCGCCCACCCGCCACTGGTGCCGGTAGATGAATTGCGGCTTGACGATGTGATCCGCCAGCGCCGCGATCAGCAAATCGGCTTCGGCCTGCTCCATGCCCTCGATCGCGGTGCAGTCGTCGCGCATGACATACAGGCATTTGCGCCCGGTGAAGGGATGCGTGCGTACGATCGGGTGGCACACCGGCGGGTTGCGGTCGATCTCCGACTGTTTCGGCGGGAAGGCGCGCTTGCGGCCGGTGAAGTCGAAGGTGGCGTGGCGGTTTTCGATCCGGCTCCGCAGCGTGTCCGGCAGCGCGTCCCAGGCGGCGGCGGCACTGGCGAATTCGGTATCGCCCAGCGGCAATCCGAACAGATCCGGGATCTCGATCGCATGCAGCATTGTGCCGCGCGGCGGCCGGGCCGTGTAGCACATGTCGGAGTGCCAGTTTTCCCCGGCCCGTTTGATCCCGATCGGGGCGCCGTTTTCGGTGATGTTGGAAACGACAACGATTTCCGGGCTGCCGGTCACGCTCCAGCGTTCGCTGAAGATGTTGTATTCGATCTCCCCGAACCGCCGGCTGAATTCCACCTGCTGCGGCGGGGTGATGGTCTGATCGCGGAAGAAGATGACGCCGCGCTGGTTATAGGCGTCCTCGATCGCCGCGAAGGTCGCGTCATCAAGGTCCTGCGACAGATCGACGCCGCGAATTTCCGCGCCCGCCGCTGCCCCGGTCGGGATGATTTCGATGGTCATTGGTTTTTCTCCCTGTCAGGCTGCCCGCGCCAGTGCGGTCCGGCCACGGATCATGTCAGCGGCCTTTTCAGCGATCATGATCGTGCCGGCATTGGTATTCCCCGAAATCACCGCCGGCATGACGGAGGCATCGGCGACCCTCAGCCCCGTGATCCCATAGACCCGCAATTCCGGGTCGACCACGGACAACGGATCGATGCCCATTTTGCAGGTGCTGGTGGGATGGAAGACGGTGCCGCCGGTGTTGCGGGCATAATCCAGCAGCTCCGCGTCGGTGCGCACGCCGTCACCGGGGAGGAATTCGGACTCCACATAGGCCTGCATGGGCGCCGAACCCAGCAGACCGCGGCCCATCTTCAGCCCGTCCACGAGGGCGCGGCGATCGGTCTCCGCCGCCAGATAGTTCGGCCGCATCGCCGGTGCGTCATGCGCATCGGCGGATTTCAGCGTGATCTCACCGCGGCTTTCCGGGCGCAGCTGATAGACCAGCAGCGTGAAGCCGGACCATTTGTGCAGCCCGTCCTGCGGCCTGTCGGCCGAGAAGGTGGCGATTGAGAATTTCACATCCGGGGAAGCCAGCTCCGGGCGGGTGCGCGCGAACAGCGCGACCTCGGCGGCGATCGCGGTGAGCGGCCCCTTGCGGAACAGCATGTAATCGAGCCCGGTTTTCAGCTTCTTCAGATTGCTCATCATCACGTCGTTGACCGTGATGGGGAACTTGCACTTCAGCTTGATCGCCGCGGAGTAATGATCCTGCAGGTTCTGCCCGACACCAGGCAGGTGGTGGATGACGGGAATGCCCATTTCCTGCAGATGCGCGTAGGGGCCGATACCGGAGAGCATGAGGAGTTGGGGGGAGCCGATGGCCCCGCCGCAGAGGATCACCTCCCGCCTCGCGGTGGCGACCCGATCCTGGCCGTTTTCCCGGAATGCGACCCCGGTGGCGTGGGTGCCGGTCAGCAGGACTTTTTGTGTATGCGCATGCGTGACGACCCGCAGATTGGGCCGCTTCATCGCGGGATGCAGATAGCCAACGGCGGTGGAACAGCGTTTGCCGTTGCGAATGGTGGTCTGATGATAGCCAACCCCATCCTGCTCGCGGCCGTTGAAGTCGTCATTGCGCTTATGCCCGGCCTCGGCGCAGGCCTTGATGAAGGCCTCGCAGAGCGGATGTCCCTCTTGCACGTCGGACACACAGAGCGGCCCGCCGGTGGCGTGATAGGCGTCCTCGCCGCGGGTCTGGTGTTCGGCGCGCCGGAAATAGGGCAGCACGTCCGCCGCCGCCCAGCCGGGATTGCCGAGCTGACGCCAGAGGTCGAAGTCCTCATGCTGGCCGCGGATATAGACCATGCCGTTGATCGACGATGATCCGCCCAGCACCTTGCCGCGTGGCCAGAAGATGCGTCGTCCGCCGGCGCCGGGATCGGGTTCGGTCTCGTAACACCAGTTCACCCGCTTGTCGGCGAAGGTTTTGCCGAATCCCAGGGGGATATGAATCCACATATTGCTGTCATTGCCGCCGGCTTCCAGCAGGATGACGGAGGTGTTGGGATCCTCCGACAATCGCGCCGCCAGCACGCAGCCGGCGGATCCGGCGCCCACGATGACGAAATCGGCTTCCAGCGCGTCCATGTTCTGTCCCTCCTTACGCGGCCAGGGGGCGGCGGCCGCGGATCATATCGGCGGCTTTTTCGGCGATCATGATCGTCGGCGCATTGGTATTGCCCGACGCCACGGTGGGCATGATGGAGGCATCGACGACCCGGATCCCCTCCATCCCATGCACCCGCAATTCCGCGTCCACCACGGCCATCACGTCTGGCCCCATCTTGCAGGTGCTGGTCTGATGGAAGGTCGTGCCGCCGGTGCGCCGCGCGTAATCGAGCAGTTCGTCGTCGGACTGGACGTCCCTGCCGGGCAGATATTCGGACTCGATGAACTTCTTCAGATGCTCGGTCTTCAGGAATTCGCGGCAGAGTTTCAGGCTGTCGATGATGGTGCGCTGATCGTTCTCGGCCGAGAGGTAGTTCGGGGTCATCGCCGGCGTATCGCGCGGATTGGCGCTGCGCAGTTTCAGCTCCCCCCGGCTGTCCGGGCGCAATTGGTAGCCGATCAATGTGAAGCCGGAGAAATCGTGCAGGCCTTTGGCCGGGTTGTCGGCGCTGAAGGGCGAGATGGTGAATTTCACATCCGGCGTCGCATATTCCGGCCGTGTGCGGGCGAACAGCGCCACCGGCCCGACGCCCATGGTCAGTGGCCCGCGGCGGCGGAAGATGTAGTCCATGCCCACCGCCAGCTTGCGCAAGGGACTCATCATCGTATCGTTCAGGGTGATCGCCTGGTTGCAGCGCAGTTTCACCGCCCCGGAATAATGATCCTGCAGGCACTGCCCGACGCCGGGCAGATGGTGCACGACATCGATGCCGTGCTCCTGCAGATGTTCGGCCGGGCCGACACCCGACAGCAGCAGAATATGCGGGGAGCCGATGGCACCGCCGCAGAGGATCACCTCCCGCCGCGCCCGGATGACGCGCTTGACCCCGTTTTCCTCGAACGCGACGCCGACAGCGCGCTTGCCCTCGAACACCACGCGTTCGGTCAAGGCGCGGGTGATGACGCGCAGATTGGGGCGGTTCATCGCCGGTTTCAGGTAGCCGACAGCGGTGGACCAGCGCTTGCCGCCTTTGGTGGTGGTCTGCTGGTAGCCGACACCTTCCTGGTCTTTGCCGTTGAAGTCATTGTTGCGGGGATAGCCCATCTGCACCGCGGCCTCGATGAACGCATCGCAGATCGGGTGCGTGTAGCGCACGTCCGAGACCGCCAGCGGCCCATCGGTCCCGTGGTAATCGTCGCGCCCGCGTTCCTGGCTTTCGGAGCGCCGGAAATACGGCAGCACATCCGTGGACGACCAGCCGGGATTGCCGAGCTGGCGCCAGTGGTCGAAATCCTCGTGCTGGCCGCGGATATAGATCATGCCGTTGATGGACGATGAGCCGCCGAGGACCTTGCCGCGCGGCCAGTACATGCTGCGGCCATTCCCGTCCGGTTCCGTATTGAACATCCAGTTGACCTTGGGGTCGGCGAAGGTTTTGCCAAAGCCCAGCGGGACGTGGATCCAGAAGTGGTTGTCGTTGCCGCCGGCCTCCAGCAGCGCGACGGTGGTGTTCGCGTCTTCGCTCAATCGCGCCGCCATGACGCAGCCGGCCGACCCGGCGCCCACGATGACAAAATCGGCTTCTAATGTCTCGGCCATGGCGTTTCTTCCCCCTGGATGCTCTTGCGGATAGTGTGCGCGGCGAAGGCGCAGGCCTCAAGAGGCACGGCGGCGGGAGGCGATGATGGGGCGTCGGTCACCATGCCCCGTCTCGTGTCACTCCGCCCCCGCGTCATCCCCGGGCTTGTCCCCATGGGCGCTAACATAGTGAGAAATGGCGGCAAAAACCGTCATCCCCGGGCTTGTCCCGGGGACCAAGGTTTCCAACAGTGCCGCGATTGGTCCCCGGGACAAGCCCGGGGATTGTATATCGTCG
>CAIUPC010000110.1 GCA_903900905.1 uncultured Acetobacteraceae bacterium | reverse complement strand
TCTGCCCAAGCCACCTGGATGGACCGAGTATATGGGAAATGTCGGCTCATGTCCCTGGAGCCAACCATACACTGTCACAATCACTTGAGGCATTTCTCCATTGCAGGAACCTCTCTGTCCCATCGGCATACCCATTCTATGGCATTTTCGTTGGTCTCCTCCGGATTTTTCGGTTCGCAAAGTTTTCCGTCTCTGGCCCCCAGTTTTTTCCCATCTTTCCGTTTCGATGAAATGACGCGGACATTTCCATTCCCGTATTTCTCGATCACGATCTCCCAAACCTCCCCGGGGAGTCGTGCCCATGCCGGCAACTTGCGTGGGGGTTGTTGCTTGTCCTCCTGGGCGATTGTGGCAAGTCTGAGCTTACTTTCGGTAAGACGTTCGGCGGAGACGATTTCTGTTGTCGACCTATTTGGCTCCCCGCCTTTAAAGGTGGATCGGCTCAACTCGGTCGTCACGTTCCCCAATACTGGAATATTTATTTTAATTCTCATACCGCATCGACCGGCATAAAGATCTTTCACATCCGTACAGGGATCTTCTATATCTTTGGCGCAATCATACGACCAAATCCCAGTAAAGCCAAATTTTTCCAAAGCCTGGGACGTACTCTCTGCGCCAGCCGGTACCGTACCGATTAACATCATTATAACAGCCATCGGCATCGTCGATCGCATTGAACAGTCCCCTCAGCGAGCCAATTTTGGACGTTAAATACCTATTTCCAAAACCGGGCACAAAGCTGGTCCACCACTTACCAATGGGTGACATGGCTGTCAATAAGAGCGATAATTTTGACTTGGTATTATAATGGAGGACTAACCGAGGTGACGGGCTGAATGCGGTGCCAGCCGGAGTCGCTCTTACGAACCGCGCCCATTGACCGGCGTTCCGACCAGCGGTGGTGGGGTCAAGGGCCAGGTCGCCGACCTTAAAGGTCAGCATGACGTGCTGCATAATGCATTGGGGGACCACAACTGCTTATAACGGGCTGCTCCGGTCGCACAGTCAGCCAATACCCGCAAATCTGCACGCCGTGAGGTCTATCCGCGATAGTTCCCGATTGTTAGGGCGCACTCTCTAGAGCCTGGGGGATCACTGGCTGTTTTCGCAGCCGGCTCCGCATGCCAAACCGCCTCGACAGGCGGGAGCTGAACACGGCGTCATACGGCTGAGAGGCTTCCGGTCAGAGGCGCGTCGGGCGGCGCGCCATGTGCCGGACACGGAGGATGCGGACCGCGTCGCTCCGCACCCGGTAGCGGATGATATACGGGAAGTCCGTCACCAGTTCGCGCAAGGTGGAATTCAGGACTGGCCTGCCACGGAGCGGAAAGTGTTCGAGACTATCTCCAGCCGCCCTCAAACCCAGTGCCAGTTCAGCGCCGGCTCGCGGGTTGCGCTCCATCAGATAGCGGACGGCACTGGCGATGTCGTCCAGCGCCCCCTCGGACCAGACGACACGCACCACTCAGGCCTTGGGCGGCGGGATATCTTCCCCGGCGGCCAACCGCAACAGCCACGCCCGCACCCGTTCATGCGGCACACCGCCGGTGGCTTCGATCTGCGCTTCCGCTTCGTCGTCAAGGCGCCGTTCTTCCTCTTCAGACAGCTCATCGAAGATGGACGGCACAAGTCGGGCTTCAGACATGGATGGCCTCTGGTCTGCCTCTGGGCAGAGTTTAACCGACGTCGCCGCCCGGACGCGAGGAAATACAGGCATGCGCGCCTCTTCGCTTGCGCCCCCACCCGGCCGGCGCTACTCCGCCGCACCTGCTGATGCCCCACGTGATGGAAGGCCCCGCCATGAGCGTTAAGGATGTGAAGAAAGTCGTGCTCGCCTATTCCGGCGGGCTGGACACCAGCGTGATCCTGCGCTGGCTGCAAACGACCTATAAATGTGAGGTCGTGACCTTCACCGCTGACCTGGGACAAGGCGAAGAACTGGAACCCGCGCGTAAAAAGGCCGAGATGGCCGGGGTGAAGGAGATCTTCATCGACGACCTGCGGGAGACCTTCGTCAAAGACTTCGTCTTCCCGATGTTCCGCGCCAATACGGTGTATGAGGGCCAGTACCTGCTCGGCACCTCCATCGCCCGCCCGCTCATCGCCCAGCGCCAGATCGAGATCGCCGAAATGGTCGGCGCCGACGCCGTCGCCCACGGCGCCACCGGCAAGGGCAACGACCAGGTGCGGTTTGAGATCGCCTATTACGCCCTCAAGCCCGACATCAAGATCATCGCCCCCTGGCGCGAATGGGAGCTGACCAGCCGCACCCGCCTGCTGGAATTCGCTGAGACGCACCAGATCCCCATCTCCAAGGACAAGCGCGGCGAGGCCCCGTTCAGCGTCGATGCCAACATGCTGCATTCGTCGTCGGAGGGTAAAATCCTTGAAGATCCGGCGGTTGAGGCGGATGAGATCGTCTACCAGCGCACCATCCGCCCGGAAGACGCGCCGGATCGGGCCACCGTCATCAGCGTGGATTTTGAGCACGGCGACCCCGTGGCGATCGACGGGGTGAGACTGTCCCCCGCTTCGCTGCTGACGCGCCTGAACGAACTGGGCAAGGCCAATGGTATCGGCCGCCTGGACCTGGTGGAAAACCGCTTCGTCGGCATGAAGTCCCGCGGCGTCTACGAAACCCCCGGCGGCACGATTTTGCTGCTGGCGCATCGCTCCATGGAAAGCATCACGCTGGATCGCGAGGCCGGGCACCTCAAGGACAGCCTGATGCCGCGCTATGCGGAGCTGATCTACAACGGCTTCTGGTTCAGCCCGGAGCGGCGGATGCTGCAGGCGCTGATCGACACCAGCCAGAAATCGGTCTCTGGCCGGGTGCGGCTGAAACTATACAAGGGCAATGTCACCTGCATCGGGCGTGAGTCCCCGAACAGCCTGTACGACACCCGCGTGGTGACGTTCGAAGACGATCAGGGGGCCTATGATCAGGTCGATGCCGCGGGCTTCATCAAGTTGAACGCGCTACGGCTGCGGCTGGGCGCGATGGTGGGGCGCAAGGGGGGGATGCTGTAGCCGTTGCCTCAGGGCGCTCGGTCCACCCAGGGATTGAACACGCGCGCGCCGGCTTGCACAAAGTCGGCGCGGTTGCGCGTGACGATCGTCAACCCATGCACCGCCGCGGTTGCCGCGACGATGAGGTCTGGTTGCGGAAAGGTGTGACGGGCCTTCCGCCCTTCCTCGACCATCAACCGCCAGGCAACCATCACGTCTTCGCTGATCGCCAGCACCCGGCCGTCGAACATCGGTCGAACCTGGTAGGTCAACCAGTGATGCAAACCCGCCCGCCGGGAAGGGTCGGTTACCTGTTCAATTCCAAAGCGAATTTCCGCCAGCGCGACCGTGCTGACGAACAGACGATCGAGCGGCTGCGCCCCGACAAACGCGACGACCTTCGTGTCCGGTCGGGGGCGGTTCAATTCCGACAGGACATTGGTATCGAGCAACCAGCCATTCACAGGACGACTTCGCGCACAGGTGAATGAACAGAATCCCGCTCGATATCGAATTCCCGGAACGGGCAGGCACGAAACACATCGACCAGGGCCATGCCAGTCAACCCGCCTTTGAGACGGCGGAAATCATCTTCAGACAAGATCACCGCGGCTTGTTTTCCATGCACGGTGACGTGTTGCGGCCCCTCCGTCCGCGCATGGCGCACCACGTCGCTGAGACGCGCTTTGGCATCCTGTAGCGACCAGACCCCTGGCTGAGTGCTCGATGGTTTGCGTGGGGACACCTTAGGCTGGGCCACTGGCGTATCCTGAACTGGTTGGTTCGACCAATTTATGGTGCCGAATGCGATGCCGCAAGAGGCCAGCCGACTGCATCGGCAGCTACCCCTTCGTAACACCCGAGAACACCGGAAACGACCCAGGCGTGATCCCCGTCATGGTTCGCGAAGCCGGATCGCCCTCATCCCAAAGGACGCTGGCCGGCTGATCCTCCCGCGCGAGGGAGGTCGGCGATACACGCAGGGTTGAAAATACGCCGTTAATGCTTTTCAATTCGGTTCTTCTGCCTGAGCACGGGTCACGTATGTGCCCATCAGGCGCCCGGACGATTGCTCCGATGGAAAGATTGGCAATGCTTGGTCGTTAACAGACGGCAGAGCCGCGCCGCAACGGCGCTCATTGTCCCATCCCGCCTTTGGCCTGTCCGGTCCGCCACGCCTCCAGGGCTTCCTGGTATTCTCTTGAGGCTTGTAACCGGGCCATGTACGTGATCGGCCGCTTGCTGTTAAAGGGAAGCCGCCAATCCAGCATGCCGCGTGCGCCACAATGCGCGCGGCAGCTCTGCTTGTCGGCGATCTCAAAATTCGCGCCAGCCCGGGCGAGCGTCAGGACACAGTGCGTGGCGCCCCCGGGCGGTGCCGACGGTTCATGGTAAATCAGGCGATCCCGGTCTGCCGTCGCCACCCCTGATATGTCGCAGGTATGGCCATTATAAAATTGTAGCGAGACCCTGAAATACGCCGCGTCGGCGGCAATGGGAACAATTTCGACGACATCATCGCTCCAGTATTTTTCGCCCGAGACCAGCCCGTTCTGGAAATGCCGGCTGTAGCGGCCGGCGAGAGACTGCGCGGCCGTCATTCGTTCCTCCGCGACAGCAACCTCCGCGCCAGCCGTCATCCCCAGGATAACCAGACCGCTGCTCAACATGGATCGGATGCGTTTCATGTACGTCTAACCCCGTGTACAAATTGAACACCTGCACGAATGGGCTCAGATCTCCCCCCGCACCGCCGCCAAAAACCGCGCCACGCCCTCCGCCATCGTCCCGTCATTGACCACCCGCGTGACCCGCACCCCATCCGGCAAAGCCACCGTTCGGGCCAGCCGGGCCGCGACATCCGCCCCGCTCTCCCGCCCACGCGCCGCCAGCCGTGCGGCCAGCACCTCGGCCGGGGCGGTCACCTCGATCACATGCACCGGGAACCGCGCCGCAGCGGCCGCGATCGCGCCGCGCGACACGTTGGCCACCACCGTCCGGCCCGCCGCCAGGTCGTCGGCAATATCGGCTGGAATGCCATAGCGCAGGCCATGTGCCTCCCACTGCAAGGCAAAGTCCCGCTGGGAGAACGCGGCCTCCGACACCGCCTCATGATCCTCCCCGCCCGCTTCCGCCGGGCGCGTAATGACCCGGCGCACGAACCGCGCCTCCGGCATCGCCTGCCGGGCGCCTTCCAGCAGCGTGTCCTTGCCCGCCCCGCTCGGTCCCACCACCAACACCAGCATTCCGCCCCATCCCCTCATTGACGGCGCGCACCCTGGCGCTAGCCTGCGCCGCGATCAACCAAGGAGGCCGCGTCATGTTCACAACCCGTCCGGAAATCGCCGGCACCTTCGGCGTGGTCGCCTCCACCCACTGGCTCGCCAGTCAGGTCGGCATGGCCGTGCTCGAGCGCGGGGGCAATGCCTTCGACGCCGCCGTCGCCGCCGCCTTTACCCTCCACGTCGCCGAACCGCATCTCAACGGCCCCGGCGGCGACGCCCCCATCATCCTGCACAACAGCAAAACCAACACGCAGCATGTGATCTGTGGCCAGGGCCCGTCCCCGCAAGCCGCCACGCTCGCCAAATTCGCCGATATCGGCATTGACCTCATCCCCGGCACCGGCCTGCTGCCGGCCGTCGTGCCCGGCGCCTTCGACGCCTGGTGCCGCCTGCTGCGTGACTGGGGCACCTGGGAACTGGCCGACGTGCTCGAATACGCTATCGGCTACGCCAAGAACGGCGTGCACCTGGTCGCCCGCGTCAGCGCCCAGATCACCACCATGAAGCCGATGTTCGAGCAGGAGTGGAAAACCTCCGCCGCCGTCTTCCTCCCCGGTGGCAACGTCCCCGCCCCCGGCAAGCTGTTCCGCCGCCCGGCTCTGGCCGCGACCTATGAGCGCATCTGCAAGGAAGCCGTGGGCGACAACCGGGAGGCGCGGATCGAGGCCGCACGCGACTTCTGGTACAAAGGCTACGTCGCCGAAGTCGTGGGCAAATTCTTCGCCTCCAACGACATCCTGGACTCCTCCGGCCGCAAGAACCGCGGGCTGCTGGCGGCTGACGACTTCGCGCGCTGGTCCGCCGGCGTGGAAGCGCCGCTGGCCTACGACTACCACGGCCACACCGTGCTGAAATGCGGCCCCTGGAGTCAGGGCCCCGTCATGCTGCAAACCCTGGCTTTGCTGAAGGGCTTCGACATTGGCGCCATGGACCCGATGGGCGCCAATTTCGTGCACCACGTGATCGAGGCGCAGAAGCTGGCCTACGCCGACCGCGAAGCCTTCTATGGCGACCCGGATTTCGTGAAGGTGCCGATGGAGCACCTGCTGTCGGACGCCTATAACGACGAACGCCGCAAGCTCATCGGGCGCGATGCGTCCCTCGACCTGCGCCCCGGCACTATTCCCGGCTTCACCAACTGGGTCGACCACAACGCAGCCGATCGCGCCGCCCTGCTGGCCGGCAACGCCGCCGGCACGGGGGAGCCAACCGTCTCCCAGCTCGGTGTCAGCGCCGGCGATACCTGCCACATCGACGTCATCGACAAGCATGGCAACATGGTCAGCGCCACGCCTTCGGCCGGGTGGCTGCAATCGTCGCCGGTGATCCCGGAACTCGGCTTCCCCATGGGCAGCCGCGGCCAGATGTTCTGGTTGAAAGAGGGCCTGCCCAACAGCCTCGCCCCCGGCAAGCGCCCGCGCACCACCTTGTCCCCCAGCTTCGCGCTGCGCGATGGCAAGGCCTGGATGGCCTTCGGCACCCCGGGCGGGGAGCAGCAGGATCAGTGGGCGACCACGTTCCTGCTCCGGATGATTCATCACAAGATGAACATCCAGGAGGCGATCGACGCGCCGTCCTTCCATTCCGAGCACTGGCCGTCCAGCTTCTGGCCGCGCACGGCCAAGCCGGGCAAGCTGGTGCTGGAAGGCCGCTTCCCCAACGCGGTGATGTACGAACTCAAGGCCCGCGACCACAAAGCCGAAAAGGGCGAGGACTGGAGCGAAGGCCGCCTGTCCGGCGCCCGGCTGGAGGCCGATGGCCAGATGCATGCCGGCGCCAACCCCCGCGGCATGCAGGGCTACGCTGTCGGCCGATGATGCGTCATCTGGTGCAGCCAGGGCCGATCCACCCGGTCCGGATCGATAGTATCGGCGGGGCGGCGGTGCCGCTGCGCTTCACTTTGCGCAAGGGCCTGACTTTGACCGAGGCCCTGACCGGCCCGCTGATCGCGGCCGGCTTCCAAAGCGCGACGCTGACCCTTAAAGGCGGCGCGTTCAACCCGTTCCGCTACGTCATGCCCGGCCCGGCGGATGACGCGAGCCACGTCGCCTATTTCACCGCCCCCCGCGCGCCGGAGGGCACCACCCGCATCGAACAGGCCAACGCCACCTTCGGCTGGGCCGACGACAAGCCCTTCCTGCATTGCCACGCCGCCTGGATCGAACCCGACGGCGCCCGCCGCGGTGGCCACATCCTGCCGCACGAAAGCATCGTGTCCGAGGGAACCGAGGTCGAGGCCTGGGGTTTCCACACCATCCGCGTCGCCACCGCGCCGGATGCCGAAACCAATTTCACCCTGTTCCAGCCATCCGGCACGCCGGGCACGGGGGCCGCGGTATTCGCCCGCGTCAAACCGAACGAGGATCTCGTCACTGCCGTCGAAACCATCGCCGCCAGGCATGGCATGCGCGACGCGATCCTGCGCGGCAGTCTGGGCAGCCTGATTGGCGCGTGCTTCACCGATGGCCGCATGATCGCCGATCATGCGACCGAGGTTCTGGTCCGGAAAGGAACCGTGTCTGGTGGCGTCGCCGCATTGGACCTTCTGGTCGTGGACATGGCCGGTCAGGTGCATGAGGGAATATTGGCGCGCGGCGAGAACCCGGTCTGCATCACATTCGATCTGGTGTTGGAGAAAGTCTGACCCGCGGCCCGCGGGCCTATGCAACCGGCGCCGGGCAGCGCGTTGGCCAGCATGGTAAGGCACCAGGCTCAGGCAAATGCCGCAGGCAGCGCAATCGTTCGCCATATTGCTGGCGCCGGGCGGTGCCGGGCGCGCCGGTGTCAGCTATGGCCTCTGACGCGTTGGCCGTATCGGTGATGGCATCATCGATCCGGCCCATCATCTCGTGGACTTTCGACAGATTGTCGTGGCTTCCCGCCCGCCACCAGGCGATCCCCTCCATCGACAGCGCCTGACGCAAGGCCAGTGACCGCAGCACCAGTTGTTCGGCTTCCGGGAGTTGGCATTGCTCCCGCAATGTGGCGCCCAGATCGCCCAAAGCGCGCGCGGCCTCGAAGCTGGTGGGGCGTGACTGCTCCTCCAGGGTCAGCTGGCGGCGGAACCAGATTTCGGCATTGGGCATCTGCCCCTGGTTGAAGGCGTTGCGCCCCAGCATCCCCAGCGTGTCGGGGATCGCCGGATCCCCTGGCGGCAAAGCCAGTTCCCGCAGGGACAAGGCCTGGCGCAACCAGAGGTCGATCTGCGCCAGATCCCGGCCCCAAACGGCCTGCGCGGCCTGGGTCAGGCGTTCGGCTTCCGCCAGCCGATCATCGGCCGAGGCTGGCGTCATACCGGCCAGCAACAGCGCAAGCGCCAGATGGCCCGCCCGCATCACCAGGCCCAGAACATGATCGCCACCGCCACCGCCATGGTGAGGGTGCAGAGCCAGCCCATCACCCACAGCGGGCGGGGCAGGATGAATTGCCCCATGACCTTCGGTGCCCGCGCCATGATCATCATCACCACCATCAATGGCACAGAAACGACCCCGTTCAACACCGCCGCCCAGAACAACGCCTTGATCGGGTCGATCCCGATGAAATTGATGCCGATCCCAATGAGGGTTGAGACGGCGATGGTGGCGTAGAAGGCTTTGGCGTCGAGCGGCTCGCGGCTGAGGCCGGTGGTCCAGCCCAGAGCCTCCCCCAAGGCATAGGCGCAGGAGCCAGCGAGCACGGGCACCGCCAGCAAGCCGATGCCGATAATGCCGGCGGAGAACAATGCGAAGGTGAAAACACCGGCGATCGGGCGCAGCGCCTCGGCGGCCTGGGCGGAGGTCTGGATGTCGGTGATCCCGTGCGCGTTCAGGGTCGCGGCGGTGGTCACGATGATGAACAGGCTGATCAGGTTCGAGTAACCCATCCCAACATAGGTATCGATCCGGATCCGCCCGATCTGCGCCTTGGCCTGCTGAGGGGCTTCGATCAGGGTATGGGCCAGGGGATCGATGCGCTCATCCTCCGCCTCCTGGGACGATTGCCAGAAGAAGCAGTAGGGCGTGATGGTGGTGCCAAGGACGGCGACGATGGCGACGACATAGTCGGTCTGGAAAGAGAAGGTGGGGATGAAGGTATGCCGGGCCACCGTGCCCCAGGGCACGTCCACGACCAGCGCCGTCGCGACATAGGCGAACAGGGACAAGGTGGTCCATTTTAAGACCGAGACGTAGCGCTCATAGCGGGAGAATACCTCCAGCAGCACGCAGCCGATGGCGAAACCGATTACATACAGATGCACCGGCCCATGGATCAGCAGCGCCAGCGCCTCCGCCATCGCCCCAAGATCGGCGCCCAGATTGATGATATTGGCGATCAGCAGCAGCCCGACGATGACGCGCAGGAGCCAGGCGGGGTAATGGGCGCGGATATTGCCGGCAATGCCCTGGCCGGTGACGCGGCCGATACGGGCGCTGATTTCCTGGATGGCGGCCATCAGGGGGAAGGTGAACAGCATGACCCAGCACATGCTGAACCCGAACTGCGCCCCGGCCTGGGAATAGGTGGCGATGCCGCTGGGATCGTCGTCGGAGGCGCCGGTGATCAGGCCGGGCCCGAGAATCCCGAGCAGGCCTTTGCGGGGCGGCTGCAGCGGTGCGCGCACGCGCGCGATATGCCCCGCGAGGATGGGATGGCGCCGACGCCGGCCATGTGCCCGTGCCATGAAAACTCACCCGCTGAACACTGGATGGGGTTTGGGCGCAGCCGCCCGGTCCGGTCAAGCGGGTAATGATTTGAACAGCAGCGTGCCGGCTTGCGTATGGCCGGCATCGGTCAATCCGCCGGAGACGATGGCGGTGGTGCCATGCACCAGGCTGCGCACGGCGTTGCAGCCGAGCCGGCGGCCGAGCGCGTCGAGTTCGGCCACCAGGGCGGCGAGCACGACCTCGGGCTCCAGCAAATCGACCGCGACGAAATGTTCGGCGACCAGGACGCGGCCTTGTTCGAGATCATGGTCCACACGGTAGCAGAAAAGCCCGCAGGGATGGGCACGCCCGGTGCGGCGGGCGGCGATGATGCCGGCGCGCCCGGCTTTCCGGGCGGCGGCGGTCTGTTTTGTGAACCGCAGCCAACCCTCAAGGTCGAGATTCGGCATCGCCTCCCTGATCAAAGGATAGGCTGATCGGATGTGGTCGGCGGACAGAGGTTCGATAGTGACGTTCGACATGCGGCTTGAGCCCAGCTAGGGTCCGCATGGTGCACAGGCGCCGGGTGTCCGGCGTTGATCTGGATCAATGACGGCGGCGCCGGTTCGGCTTAGCCGAAGACCTGCCAGCGGGCGCGTGGCCTCAATAACGCGAACCAAGAAGCGCTGGAGGAGTTTAAAAAAGGAAAAGGGGTTCCCGATGCTCGCGCCTTCCACTCGGCCGGTGGTGCTTGACCCGCATGGAGCTGGCAACGCTTGCGCTCATTGCGACGCACGCTCCCATAGTGTCTGTAATGCGGTGCCTGACTCCGATATCGCGCGGCTCGCGGCGATCGCGACGGTGTCGCACGCGCAGCCAGGCACGACGCTGATCCAGGAAGGCGATCCGGCGACGCATTTCTTCAATATTTCGGCCGGCACGGTGCGGATGTACAAGCTGCTGCCGGACGGAAGGCGGCAGATCACCGGTTTCGCCGGGATGGGGCATTTTCTGGGCCTCGCGGTGTCCGACACCTATGCCTTTAGCGCCGAGGCGATCGATACGGTTCGATACTGCCGCTTTTCCCGCGCCCGGGTGCGGACGCTGCTCGATGATTACCCGGCGATGGAAAAACGCCTGCTGGAGGTCGCCTCGACCGAGCTGGTCGCGGCGCAGGATCAGATGCTGCTGCTGGGCCGCAAGACCGCGCGGGAGCGGCTGGCCTCGTTCCTGATGACGCAGAGCCGGCAGGGTGTGTTTTGCCATGGCACACGGGCGCAGTTCGTGCTGCCGATGTCGCGCGGTGATATCGCGGATTATCTGGGCCTGACGATCGAGACCGTCAGCCGCACCTTCACGAAACTGCGCTCCGAGGGTTTCATTGATATCCCCTCTGCGACCGAGATCACCATCCGGGCGCCGGTGGCGCTGGAGGGGATGGCGACGGGGATGGGTTAGCGCCAGCTGCCGCGGCCAAAGGCGTGGATGCCGACCGTCGTCGGCATGACGGGTTTGCGACGTCGATGGGTCACAATTTCAGGTCGCCGGTAGAGTACCAAGCGCCGTTGCTGTTGGCTCATGCGCTCAACGTCATGGCCCGGACGAGCCCTACCGGACTCACAGATCGCGGAAACGATTTTCGCGCGTTCTGCTCTACAACGTCATGGCCCGGCTTGTCCGGGCCACCTATCGCGGCACGGTGCGGTGGGGGTGGCCC
>CAIUPC010000109.1 GCA_903900905.1 uncultured Acetobacteraceae bacterium | reverse complement strand
CGGCTTGTCCGGGCCAGCTATCGAGGCACGGTGCGGTGGAGGTGGCCCGGACAAGCCGGGCCATGACGGGGAGAAAATACCGTTGTCCACACTTGCCAAATTTTCGTTTTCGCGATGTGTGAACGCCGTAGGGACAAGCCCGAGGATGACGGATCCTACGCGCGTGCCCACCGCTCTCGATGTCACATGCGATCTCCCTGGCATCAGGCTGATCGCCGGGGCCCTGGCATCCGTAGCGGTCACTCCCGCCAACGCGCATAATGATTGACGGACTGGCGTCGATTACACCGCCACGACGATACGGAGCGACCAGCACGTCGCCCAAACTCTGGTGGAGGGGGTTGGATTCGAACCAACGTAGACGTACGTCAGCGGATTTACAGTCCGCCCCCTTTAGCCACTCGGGCACCCCTCCGTGCAGAGGCGTGGGGGTTAATGCCAAACACCCACCCTTGTCAACGCGGCTGACGGGTCTTAGTCGATATCGATAATCGAAAGTGGGGGGGAGTGGACGGCTTATCACTCTCAGGCAGACGCGAATCATGAATACCGGCCCACAACCGCATACACGACCCGCGATGCCCAGCTGGCTCCCTCGCCTGTTGGGTTTTTTTATCGCCATCGGCCCCGCCGCCACCGACATGTATCTGCCGGCCTTCCCGGCGGTGGAGGCGACCTTTGGCACCCCATCCGGCACCGCGCAGCTCACCCTCGCGGCCTGGTTCGCCGGGCTGGGGGTCGGGCAGATCATCCAGGGCACCTTGTCCGACCGCTTCGGCCGCCGCCGGCCGCTGATCGTCGGCACGGCCCTGTTCGCCATCGCCACCTGCGGCTGCGCGCTGGCGCCCAATCTGACCTTCCTCGCCATCGCGCGGGCCATCGCCGCGATCGGGGCCTCCGCCGGGATGGTGATCGCCCGCGCCATGGTGCGCGACCTGGCGCAGGGGCAGAGCGCGGCGGTGCTCATGTCGCGCCTGATGCTGGTCATGGGCGTGGCACCGATCCTGGCGCCATCCGTGGGCGGGCTGATCCTGACGTTTTTCCATTGGCGGCTGATCTTCGTGATTCTGGCCATCTATGGCGCCACCTGCAGCATCCTCGCCTGGCGCATCCTGCCCGAGACCCTGCCGCCCGATCGCCGTATCTATCTGGGGTTCCGCGAGCAGTTGGCCCGCTACGTGCTTATCCTGAAAGAGCGTGGCTTCATCACCCATGCCGCGATGGGCGGGTCGGGCACGTTCTGCATGTTCGCCTATCTCGCTGGTTCGGCGCCGGTGTTCATCCAGGGGTTCGGCCTGTCGCCGTCGGGCTTCGCGCTGATCTTCGGACTGTGCGCCTGCGGGTTGATCGCGGGCTCGCAGGTGAACGCGCGGGTGCTGCCGCGTCTGGGGCTGTCGCGGACGCTCACCATCGTATCGCGGGTCTCGCTATGCGCGACCACGACGCTGGTGGTGCTGGCCTTCAGCGGCGTGCACATCCTGCCCGCCATCGTGGCGCCGCTGGTGGTGATCCTGAGCTGCCAGGGGTTCAACAACGCCAACACCTCCGTCGGCGCATTGAGCCGGCATGGGGCACATGCCGGCAGTGCCTCGGCGTTGATGGGGCTGTTCCAGTTCTCCTTGGGTGCCACCAGCGGGCTGTTCGTCGGGCTGCTCACGGATGGCACGCCACGCGGGATGGCGGCGCTGATGTTCGGCGGATCGCTCTGCGCGGTGATTGCGGATCGCTGCCGGCCCCGTTCATAATACCGCAACAACAGGAGAATCCCGGGCATGACTCTGATCGTCGGCATCCCCGCCTGCGCCCGCATCGTTGATGAGCGGGAGGTGCATCTGACCCCATCGCGCTACGCCACAGCGGTCGTGCGAGGGGTGCAAGCGCTGCCGGTGATGATCCCGCCGATGGGGGAGATGCAGCTGGCGCTGTTGGATCAGATTGACGGGTTGCTGGTGCCCGGCAGCCCCAGCAACGTCCACCCCGACCACTACAACGGCGGCGACAGCGAGACCCCCGATCGGCATGACCCGGATCGCGACTCCACCACCCTGCCCTTGATCCGCGCCGCCATCGCCCGCGGCATCCCGGTGCTGGCGATCTGCCGCGGCATTCAGGAGCTGAACGTCGCCCTCGGCGGCACACTGATCCAGCGCGTGCATGAACAAGCCGACCGGATGGATCACCGGGGCGGACAGGGCACGCTGGATGAGAAATACGGACCGAAGCACCCGATCACCGTGTGGGGCCAACTCGCGGACATCGTCGGGGCGAGTGAGATCATGGTGAACTCCTTGCACGGTCAGGCGATCGACCGCCCCGGCGAGGGGCTGGTGGTGGAGGCCCGTGCGGCCGATGGGACCATCGAAGCGGTGGCCTGCCCCACCGCGCCCGGGTTCGTGCTGGGGCTGCAATGGCACCCCGAATGGCGCTTCGCCGAGATTCCGGCTAGTATCGCCATATTCCGGGCGTTCGGCGATGCATGCCGGGCGCGGAAAGGTGTCACAAGAAAGGCTGCATAAGATGGATCTCCAACTTGCCGGTAAGACGGCTCTCATTACCGGCGGCTCCAAGGGCATTGGCCTCGCCACCGCCGACGTGCTGGCGTCGGAAGGCGTGAACGTCATCCTGGTGGCCCGCGATCAGGCGCTGCTGGATCAGGCCGCCGCCGGCATTCGCGCCAAGCGCCAGGTCAATGTCCGCACGATCGCGGCCGATTTGTCGTCCGACGCCGCCGTCCGCAAGGTCGCGGCCGAAGCCGGTGAGATCGACCTGCTGGTCAACAACGCCGGCGCCATCCCGCCGGGCGACCTGCTGTCGATCGACGACGAGCGCTGGCGCCAGGCCTGGGACCTGAAGGTGTTTGGCTACATCTCCTTCTGCCGGGTGATCTACGGGCAGATGAAGGCCCGCAAGGCCGGCGTCATCATCAACGTTATCGGCGCGGCCGGCGAAAGCTTCCCGACCGGCTACATCGCTGGCGCCGCCGGCAATGCCTCGCTGATGGCGTTCACCCGCGCGCTGGGCAAGGGCGCCCCGGCCGACGGCCTGCGCGTGGTCGCGATCAATCCCGGCCCGGTGGAAACCGACCGCCTGATCATGCTGCGTAAGGCTGAGGCGCAGGCGAAGTGGGGTGATGAAAATCGCTGGCGCGAACTGTCGTCGTCGATGCCGTTTGGCCGTGCGGCCTCCCCGGCGGAAATCGGCAACGCGGTGGCGTTCCTGGCCAGCCCGCTGTCCGGCTACACGACCGGCACGGTGCTGACCATCAACGGCGGCGGCTAGAGCATGGCGCCTGCCCGGGCCGGTCGTCTCTCTTTGGGCGCCCGGGCCGGGCTTTGGCTGTTCGCGGCCCTTGCCTGGGCGGGGACTGTCGTGCCCGCCAGGGCAGCGGATCCGCCGATTTTGAATGTCGCTTCTGTGCCCAGCCTCGATCCGGCCGGGCGCATCTCTTATGGCCGCTTCCTGCAGGTGAGCCTCCCGCGGGCCTTCGCGCTGTCGCCCGGCGGCAAGATGGGCTGGTACGGTGGTGCCGCAACCATTGAGGAAGCGCGCGAGAAAGCGCTGGCATCCTGTGCTGCAAAGGGTGGTGCGGGCTGTGCGATCTACGCGGAAGACCTGCGCATTGTCTGGCCCGGCAAAGAATCCGCGCCCCCGCCGCCACCCCCTGGACCACTGATCGAGACCATCCAATACGCCTTTGTCCCCGACCCGCGCTTCATCTGGCGTGGCCCGGCGGCCGCAACGGGTCTGTACGTCTGGGGCCATGGCAAGAACAACATGATGGACTCGCGCGGCCAGCAACCCCCGCCTTATGTGCGCGCCTTCAACAATGCCGGCTTTGACATCGTGCGCTTCGACCGCGAGCCGTCGCGCGACTACAGCGAAAGCGCGGTGAAATGGCTGCGGAGCGGGCTCGCCACGCTCCGGTCGCAGGGGTGGAAGGTGATCGTGTCCGGTGGCCAGTCGCGAGGCGGCTGGACCAGCCTGGACGCTTTGAACGTCGCCGGCCTGGCGGATGCGGTGATCGCGACCGCCCCGGCTTCTTTCAGCGGCACTGACAATACCGGCGCCATGTACAGCATCGTCCACGCCGCCGCGGCCCCCACGACGCGGGTCGCGATCGCGGTGTTCGACAACGACCCGTATGTCACCGATATGGATCGCCGCGCCGCTTTATACCGCGACGACCTCCCATCGCGCGTCGGCGCCTTCCTCCTGATCGATCGGCCGAAAGCGATCACCGGGCATGGCGGCGGCAACACGGTGCTGTTCGCGCAGCACTATGCCGATTGCCTGATCCATTTCGTCATGGACCGCGTCCCGCCAACCAGCTGCCCGGCGCCGGCGCGATAGACGATCAGGCCTCCTCCGCCGCATCCGCCTGATCGGGCGGCGAAGACAGCCGCGCCTGCCAGGCTTGCTCATGCGCCAGGATTTCCGGCGTTTCGAGCTGCACATCCAGCGCGATCGCCAAGGCGCTACAGGCCATGTAGTACGTCGTCAGCAGCGCGATATCGACGATCTGGCGGGGCTGGAAACAGGCATGAATGGCCTGTTCGATGCGCGGTGGGATATGCCGGCCGGCCGTGATCTCCAGCGTATATTCGCAGACGATAGTATCGATCGGGTCCATATCGCGTGGAATGCGGCCGTCCCGCAGAAACAGCACCTGCTCTTCGGTCAGGCCGGCCGCGTAGGCCAGCGGCAAATGGTGCTGCCACAAATAGC
Organism: uncultured Acetobacteraceae bacterium; assembly: GCA_903900905.1. Classification (GTDB taxonomy): domain Bacteria; phylum Pseudomonadota; class Alphaproteobacteria; order Acetobacterales; family Acetobacteraceae; genus Rhodopila. Next base: position 13,416 of record CAIUPC010000109.1, on the reverse strand, counting down.
GCACGTTGCGCACCGCCATCAGGATGGCGATTTCCCGCTGCCGGGCCGTCAGCTCGGTGCCGTAGCGGCAATAAGCGCCCAGCGCGGCCAGCGGCCCAACCCCGTCCGGCGCATGCGCGACGGTCAGCATCAGATTGGAGACATAGCCGCGGGCTTCCGCGATTTCGCGGAATGTTTCCACCAATCTGGCTTCCGCGGGATCCTCGGCCGGTTCGGTGATGGCTCAGTACTCCCGGTTCGCCTGGGATCAGCCGTCGGCGCGCGGAACCCAGGGGAGCTGGCGCAGCTCGATGCCTTCATCGGCGAGGGCTTCCGCCTCGTCGGCCGTGGCCTCCCCATAGATACCGCGCTCGTCGGCTTCGCCGCGATGGATGCGGCGGGCTTCCTCGGCCAGATCGGGGCCGACATAATCGCAGTTCTTCTCGACCTCGGCCCGCAGTTTTTGCAGCATGGCCATCAGTTCGGCCGGCATGCGGCCGCCACCGGCAACCGTTGGCACGGGCGGTGTGGCGGGCACGACCGCTTGCGCGGGCTCCGGCGCAGGCTCGGGCGCCGCGGCGCGGGTCGACACCGCCGGGGCCATCAACGCCCGTTCGACCTTCACATCACCGCAGGTGGGGCATTCCACCAGACCGCGCCTGGCCTGCTGGTCGAAGGAGCTGCTGTCCTTGAACCAGCCATCGAACTCATGCGCGCCACTGCAACGGAGCTGATAATGGATCATCGCAGCAGCGGGTCCAGCTTGCCGGAGCGGTCGAGCGCCATCAGATCGTCACAGCCGCCGATATGCTGACCGCCAATGAAGATTTGCGGCATGGTGGTGCGCCCGCCGGAGCGCTTGTTCGCCTCCACCCGCGCGGCGGACCCATGCGGGGCATCGATTTCACGGAATTCCACGCCCTTGGTGGTCAGGATATGCACCGCGCGTTCGCAGAACGGGCACCAGGGCTGGGTATAGATTTCGATCTCTGGCATCAACTGTCACCTCTTCACCGAAATGTCGTACGAACCCCGGCGTTGTGCAAGGGGGCATCATCATCGCCGGCGTAGCTCAGCCCGGCAGGCCTCAGCCGAATCCTGGCAGCCACGGTGCCACCACCAGGCGCGCACGGCCCGCAACCGCACGCCGACTTCCGGCCCGGGTGGAACGCCCAGCGCCAGCACATCGCGGCCTTCGAGCGGGAACACCGGCCGGGGCATCGCAGCGAGCCGGTCCCGCAACGCGGCCCAGCCGGGTGCGCCGCCACCGGCGAGCCACAGGCGATCGAGCAGCACCGCCGGCTCAACATCAGCCAAAGCGCGGCGGAGCGCGTCGTCATCGGCTTCTGGCGTCAATACATTCGGCTGCCGGATCGCCAGCAGCCGATCGCGTTCGGCGGCTGACAGTTTGAGGCGGAGGGCGAGGTCGGGCGCATCGCCTATGAGTAGCGCCGCCAGCCGCAGGATCGGGTCCGCCGGCGCGGCGGCCTGCACCAGGCGCGCGAGGTTCGGGACGCTCGTCCCCTCCGGCAGCACGGCTGCGAGAACGCCGCGTTCATCCATCAGGGCAATCGCCGCGACGGGTTCAGGCGCGGCGAGGATGCGGGACACTTCGCTCCACACCCGTTCCACCGATAATCCCGCCAGGCCCGGCAAGGCGTCGCGGATGGCGGCTACCGCCGCCGGGTCGGGGGTGCCGCCGTAGCGGGCGAAGAAGCGGAAGAAGCGCAGGATGCGCAGGTAATCCTCGACGATGCGGGTTGCGGCATCACCCACGAACCGCACGATCCCGGCCCGCAGATCGGCCTGGCCGCCAAAATAATCGAACACCGCGCCGTCGCGGGTCATGGACATGGCGTTGATGGTGAAGTCCCGCCGGGCCGCGTCCTCCCGCCAGTCATCGGTGAACGCGACCACCGCGTGGCGCCCATCGGTCTCGACATCCCGGCGCAGGGTGGTGATTTCATACCCGCGCCCATTCACAACCGCGGTCTGGGTGCCGTGATCAAGCCCGGTTGGCACGCAGCGAATGCCGGAGCGGGCCAGAGCGGCGGCAACCGCATCCGGCGTGTCCGGCGTCGCCAGATCGATATCCGCGACGGCCCGCCCGATCAGCGCGTCGCGCACCGCGCCACCGACGATACGGGCATGCGGCAGGGCGTCGAAGATCGCGCCCACCGCCGGATCGGACAAGAAAGCAGGCAGCGTCATTTTGAAACAGCGCGCCCCGGCACGATCTGCCCATTCTCCATATGCTGCGGGATATAGATGGCGTCCGGCGGGGCGGCATCCTGCGTCCTGAGCCACACCAGCACCAAAGCCATCAGAGCCAGCGCGGCCGCCGCGGCGGCGATCACCCCGTAGCTCAGTTTTCGCCCAGGCATGAACACCCGCCATCCGATGAAGGCGGCAAGCGGGGCAAGCAGCAGGATGATCTCGGCGATACGCAGCATGAATGGTACCTGGTTATGGAAAGGCGCCGCCATGGGTGACGGCTATCGGCACGCAGGCGACGCGCAACATCGACCGCTTCAGATGTGGTGTCGGCCCCCGAACCCCGTCATGCCGACGGCGGTCGGCATCCACGACTTTCCCCGGTTGGGACTTTGCCAGGCGTGGATGCCGACCTCCGTCGGCATGACGAGGAGGGGGGCAGCGTGCAACACCAACCGACTCGGTTATCGTCATACGTCGCCTTAGCACGAAAAATCCGCTTGCGCCCACGCCCCTGCCCCCACATGACGGGGGCACCATGATTGATGCCAACGCCACTCGCCCGCTGCTCGTTCGCCTCTGGCGGGAGCATGTCTCCCACTACAAGGCCCGTCTCGCGGTGGTGCTGGGCCTCAGCGCGGCGATGGCCGGGGTGACGGCTTTGTATCCGCTGGTGCTGCAACAGGCCGGCATCCTGTTCACGCGGCAGGATCCGGCCATCGCCTGGCTGATCCCGGCCGCGGTGATCGTTGTCACGTCGCTCAAGGCGGTGACGCAGTATTTCCAGAACGTGCAGTCGCAGCAGCTGGTGCTGCTGGTGATCCGCGACCTGCAGGAACGGATGTTCGCCCATCTGACCCGCACCGATCTGGCGCGGGTCGAGCGTGAGGCCCCTGCCCAGCTCGCGACCCGCTTCACCACCGACGCCACCGCGATTGGCGGCGCTTTGTCGCGCGCGGTCAGCGGGGTGGCGGACGTGGTGACCGTGATCGGGCTGGTGGGCTCGATGATCTATATGGACTGGCTGCTGTCGCTGTTGTCGGCGGTGCTCTACCCCATCGCCGCCGTGCCCATTCAGCGTATCGGCAAGCGGGTGCGGCGCGCCTCCGGCGGTATGCAGGAACGCATGGGGGAAACGGCCGCGCTATTGAACGAAAGCTTCGCCCAGGCCCGCACCGTGCGCGCTTACCGGCTGGAAGCCACTGAGACCAAACGGGCGAACGCCGCCTTCCAGACTTTGTACCGCACCTTGCTCGGCATCACCCGCAGCCGATCGCGGGTGGAACCGGTGCTGGAGGTGCTGGGCGGCGTGGCGGTGGCCGGGGTGATCGCGTTTGAGGCCTGGCGTGCCACCGTGTCCGACCACACGCTCGGCGATTTCAGCGCCTTTGTCGGCGCGCTGTTGCTGGCGGCACGGCCCTTGCGCGCTTTGGGCTCACTGAACACGGCGTTGCAGGAGGGCCTGGCCGGCCTGGTCCGGGTGTTCCAGGTGGTGGATGAGGAACCCCGCATTCTCGACAATCCCGGCGCCCGGCCGATACCGGCGGGCAAGGGGCATGTGGTGTTCGACGATGTGGGGTTTGTGTATCCCGATGGGCGCACCGGCCTCGCCGGTCTGAGTTTTGAGGCTTTGCCGGGCCAGACCATCGCGCTTGTCGGCCCCTCCGGCGGCGGAAAATCCACGGCTTTGGCGCTGATCCCGCGGCTGCATGACGCGACCACCGGGGTGGTGCGGATCGACGGGATGGACCTGCGCGGGATGACGCTGACCAGCCTGCGCGACAGCATCGCCTATGTCGGTCAGGACGCGCTGCTGTTCGACGACACAGTCGCCGCCAATATCGCCATGGGGCATCCCGGCGCTGACCGGGCGGCGATCGTGGCGGCGGCGGAGGCAGCGCATGCCGCGGGGTTCATCGCCGCTTTGCCAATGGGCTACGACACCGTTGTTGGTCCGGGCGGCCAGCGGCTGTCGGGTGGCCAGCGCCAGCGCGTCGCCCTCGCCCGCGCGCTGCTGCGCGATCCCCGTGTGCTGTTGCTCGATGAGGCGACCAGCGCTTTGGACGCGGAGAGTGAGGCGGCGGTGCAGGACGCCCTGACCCGGCTGCGCGCGGGACGGACCACCATCGTGATCGCGCACCGTTTGTCCACTGTGCGGGACGCTGATGTTGTCGTCGCGATGGCGGCTGGCAAGGCGGTCGAAACCGGGTCCCACGCCGCGCTGATGGAACAGGACGGGCTGTATGCGCGGCTGGTGCGAACGCAGTCATTGGGTGCTGCCTGAGGCGGTGCTGCCGCCGAACACGGAAACAGCGGCCGCCGACGCAACGATGTAGCAAGACGTCTGCCACTCGTGATCAGTCTGGCGTAAACTGGCATGACCATTTTCGAGTCGCATCATGCCCGTCCTGACCGCCCCCCTCCGTATCGGCATCGCCGGTGCGGGCCATTTCGGCCGCTACCACGCCCTGAAGGTCGCTGCCGCCGAACGGGCGGTGCTCGCGGGTATCCACGACCGCGATGCAGACCGCGCGCAGACCATCGCGTGGGAGGCCGGGACGACGCACATGGAATTCGACGATCTCCTGGCGCACTGCGATGCGCTGATCGTCGCCACGCCGGCCGATACCCATCATGCCATCGCCGCCGCCGCGCTACGCGCCGGCAAGCACGTGCTGGTGGAAAAGCCGATCGCGGCGACGCTGGAACAGGCTGATGAGTTGGCGGCATTGGCGGCCGAACGCGGCCTGGTGCTGCAGGTCGGGCATCTGGAGCGCTACTCCGCCGCCTATCAGGCCGTCGCCGCCCGCACCGGCCCGCCGCTTTACATCGAAGCGACCCGCATCGCACCGTTCAAGCCGCGCGGCACCGACGTGTCCGTCATCCTGGACCTGATGATCCACGACCTGGATCTGATCCTCGCTTTGGTGGACAGCCCGATCGAGAAGGTGGACGCCGTCGGCGCCGCCGTCGCGAGCGAGCATGAGGACATCGCCAATGCCCGCATCAGCTTCGCCAGCGGCGCCGTTGCCACCATCACCGCCAGCCGGATTTCCGCCCGGACGGAGCGGCGGATGCGCATTTTCGCCCAGCACAGCTATCTCGGCGTCGATTTCGCGGCCCGCAAGCTCACGGTGATCGGGCAGGGTCCGGGTCAGCCGGTGCCCGGCATCGCCGGCTTCGCGACCGAGGAAATCAGCTGGGACGACCATGACTCCCTGGCGGCCGAACATCTGGCATTCGTCGCCTCTATTCTTGACGCTGCCCCGGTGATGGTCGGCGCCGCCGCGGGCCGGCGGGCTTTGGCGGCGGCGCTGGCGGTGGGCACGGCGATGTCCGAGGCGCGGGCCAGGCTCACCGCTTCAGGACTGATCGAACCCGGTGGCAGTTTTGGTGGTGCCCCGCGCGGCGGGCTTTCCTGACCGCACGGCCCGCGAAAAGGGCCGGACAACCGGTGGGCCGAATGACTATCCCGGAATTGACCGGCCATCGGGGTGAAGTTGCCAAACAGCTTCATCCTGTTGTTGCGGACAGTACGAGACTTGCCTAAGAGTGTGCTGGTAAGCCGGCTGAATTGGGGACTTCAACCCTGTCACTCGATCGGCCTCGCCACAGGGAAGGTACATCGTGAAAAATACCCTTAAAACTACGCGCCGTTCCGCGCTCAAGCTCGCCGCCGCCAGCGCCGCGCTGCCGCTTGTTCATATTCGCACCGCCGGCGCCGCCGGCAAGCTCAGCATCGGTTTCTGGGACCATTGGGTGCCCGGCTGCAACGACGTGATGCAGAAGCATGTCAACGCCTGGGCCGAGAAGAACAAGGTCGAGGTCACGGCCGACTTCATCACCAGCTCCGGCGGCAAGCTCGCGCTGACCCCGGCCGCCGAAACGCAGGCCAAAGCCGGTCATGACATCATGACCCTGGTGAACTGGGACGCGGTGAACTACGCCGAACATCTGGAACCCGTGGATGATCTGGTCGGGAAGCTGACCACTCAGCATGGCTCCCCCACCGCCACCGCCGCCTATCTCGGCAAACACAAGGGCCACTGGATCGGCGTTCCGTCCAGCAGCGGCACCCAGACCAAGCCGGCTTGCGCCCGCATCGAATGGTTCAAGAAGCAGGGCCTCGACCTGCAGGCCATGTATCCGATCAAGGACGAGACCAACGCCCTGCAGGATGCCTGGACCTGGGAAAACTTCCTGAAATACGCCGAAGCCGCGCAGAAGGATAACCTGACCTTCGCGCTCGGTCTCGGCGGCGGGCAGACGAACTCCGACGCGACCGACCTGCACGGGGCGATTTTCGCGTCCTTCGGCGCCGGCCTGGTTGATGCCAACGGCAAGTCGCTGCTGAAGTCCGACGGCACGATGGCCTGCCTCGAATACATGAAGAAGCTGCTGAAATTCTATCCGGCCGATGCCGTCAGCTTCGACGATGCTTCGAATAACCGCGCTTTGATTTCCGGCAAGTCGGCGCTGATCTTCAACCCGCCCTCCGCCTGGGCCGTGGCCAAGCGTGACAACATCGCGGTCGCGTCCGATTGCTGGACCTTCCCGGCGCCCAAAGGCCCCAAGGGCCGCTACGTCCCGACGCAGACCTTCTTCTGGAGCACCTATAACTTCAGCAAGAACAAGACCGCGGCGAAGGAACTGCTGGAACATCTGATGCAGCGCCCGCTGATCGAAGAGCGCGACATCGCCAGCTCCGGCTACGACCTGCCGCCTTATGCCAAACTGACGGACTTCAAGATCTGGGAAGAAGTCGGCCCGCCCGTCGGCACCGTCTACAACTACCCGATCCGCGCCGCCGCCGGTCAAATTCCGTCGCTGACCGCGTCCGAAGCGCCGCCGGAAGTCGCCGTGCAGATCTACAACCGCGGCATCCATAACCAGATGCTGGCGCGCCTGCGCGACGGTCAGACGATCCCGCAGGTGATCGCCTGGACGCAGGACGAGCTCGACGGCTTCACGCGGTAATTGCCTCCGGTCAGGATGGCGTGGGAAACCCGCGCCATCCTTTTTCGGTGAGGGGCATCATAAAATAAGGCCGGTGAAACCAGGCATACGGACCCAGGGCACTGGTTCGTAACCGGATTCATCCGGGACAGGGAGGTATTGATGGCAGGCAGTTCAGGCATCGCGGCGACCATGACACCGCCAGGCGCTGGCAGGGTGCCAATGGGCATGATGCAGCGATTTCTCCAGCGCCGATCGACGATCGCGTTTCTGCTGTGCCTGCCGTTGATCCTGCTGGTGGCGGGTTTCGTGATCTACCCGGCGTTTTATGCCATCTACCTCAGCATGTTGAACAAGAAGATGACGGCCTTCGTCGGGCTCGGCAATTTCGCGTTCCTGCTCAAGCGCCACACCTTCCAGCTGGTGATCTTCCAAAGCTGCCTGTTCGCCATCACCGCGGTGATGATGAAGGCGCTGCTGGGCTTCATCCTGGCGCATCTGATGCACAACATCCCCAGCACCAACCAGAAGATCTGGCGCGGCCTGCTGCTGGTGCCCTGGGTCATCCCCCTGGCGTTGTCGACCCTGACCTGGTGGTGGATGTTCGACCCGTCCTATTCGGCGTTCAACTGGATCCTCAATCAATTCGGGCTGGATAATGTCCCCTGGCTGGGCGTGGGCTGGATCGCGCGGCTGTGCACCATCACCGTCAATGTGTGGTTCGGCACGCCGTTCTTCATGATCATGTATCTCGCCGCGCTGAAATCGGTGCCGGAGCAGCTGTATGAAGCCGCCGCCATCGACGGCGCCAGCGCGGTGCAGAAGCTGATCTTCGTCACGCTGCCGATGATGCGCAACATCATCTCCATCACCGTGCTGTTCAGCCTGATCACGACCTTCGCCGATTTCGACATCGTGCGCATCCTGACCGGCGGCGGGCCGCAGGACATGACCCATGTCTTCGCCACCTACGCCTTCCAGGTCGGCATTCAGTCCGGCGACATCCCGCTCGGCGCCGCTGACAGCCTGTTCATGTTCCCCATCCTGGCCTTCGCCGCATTCTTCGTGCTGCGTGGCGTCACCCAGCGCACCAAGGAGATCGCGACATGAGCGCGAGCACCCAAGCCAACAGCCTGCACCGGCAGCGCCAATGGGCGCTTTACGGCAGCTATGCCGCCCTGGCGGTGTTCGTGATCATCTTCCTGGTGCCACCATTCTACACGATCATCACCAGCCTGAAGTCCTCTGCCGAAATCTCGGCTCAGGATGGCAGCCCATGGATGGTCAAAAATCCGTCGCTGGAGAATTTCTGGTACCTGATCACCTATTCCAACTTCCAGACCTACTACCTGAACTCGGTGATGATCACCGCCGTGACGGTGGTGGTCAGCATGGTGATCTCGGTCCTGGCCGCGTTCAGCCTGTCGCGCATGGGCTTCTGGGGCAGCGGCGTGCTGTCGACCGTCGTGTTCCTGACCTATCTCGTGCCGCCGTCGCTGCTGTTCATCCCGCTGTTCCAGATCGTGGGGTCATTGGGGCTGATCAACAGCGTCTGGTGTCTGATCCTGCTCTACCCCACCCTCGCGGTCCCCTTCTGCACCTGGATCATGATCGGCTATTTCAGCTCGATCCCGAAGGAACTGGATGAGGCCGCGTTGATCGACGGCGCTAATTACATCCAGATCCTGACGAAGATCTTCATTCCCGTGGCGATGCCCGGCATCATCGCGGCGACCATCTTCGCCTTCACCGTCGCCTGGGGCGCGTTCCTGTATCCACTGGCCTATCTCTACACGTCCAACCAGATGGTGCTGACCGTCGGCATCATCTCCGACCTGATCCGTGGCGACGTGTTCCAGTGGGGCAAGATCATGGCGGCCTGCCTGTTGGCATCCTTGCCGCCGATTGTGATCTATGCGTGCCTGATGGACTATTATGTCGCGGGTCTGACCGCGGGCGCCACCAAAGGCTGAACCAGCCGCAACCATTCGAACCGAGGGAAACGAAACACCATGGCTGAAGTGTCCGTCCGCAAGGTCGTCAAGGAATATGATGGTGGCGTGCAAGCGGTGAAAGGCATCGACCTGGAAATCGCGGATCATGAATTCGTCGTGCTGGTGGGCCCGTCAGGCTGCGGCAAGTCCACCACGCTGCGCATGATCGCCGGGCTCGAGGAAATCACCGGCGGCGAAATCTGGATCGGGGGCGACGTCGTCAACGACGTCCCTCCCCGCGATCGCGACATCGCGATGGTGTTCCAGAACTACGCGCTCTACCCGCATATGAGCGTGTTCGACAACATGGCCTTCGGCCTCAAACTTCGGAAGTTCCCGAAGGATGAGATCAAGCGCCGGGTCGATGAGGCCGCCCGTATCCTCGATATCGGCATGCTGCTGGAGCGTAAGCCGCGGGCCTTGTCCGGTGGTCAGCGCCAGCGCGTCGCCATGGGCCGCGCCATCGTGCGTAACCCCAAGGTGTTCCTGTTCGACGAGCCACTGTCGAACCTCGACGCCAAGCTGCGCGTGCAGATGCGCACTGAGATCAAGAAGGTGCACCAAACGGTGAAGACCACCACCGTCTACGTGACCCATGACCAGATCGAGGCCATGACGTTGGCTGATCGGGTCGTCGTCATGAACCACGGCATCATCGAGCAGGTCGGCACCCCGCAGGAGCTGTACCACAACCCAACCAGCCGCTTCGTCGCCGGCTTCATCGGCTCCCCGGCCATGAACTTCCTGCCCTGCCGCATCGAGGAAGCCGGCGGCGGCGGATTGTTCGTGCAGTCTGGCTCCAACCTGCGCATCCCCATTCCGGCCGCCCGCACCGCGCGCTACGCCCCGCATAAGAACAAAGAGATGGTGTTCGGCATCCGTCCGGAGCATCTGGTTGAACGCCGCGAAGTGGGCAAAGCCGGGTTCGAACCGGTGGAGCTGCTGGTTGACGTCGTTGAACCCATGGGCATGGAGACGATGGTCCACTTCTTCGTCGACGGCGCCCCGGTCTGCGCCCGCATCGACCCGGCGACCCACGCCGCGCCGGAAGAGATGCTGGCCCTGACAGCCGACATGAACCAAATGCACATCATGGAAAAAGACAGCGGCAAGGTCGTCTGATCCAGCCGCCGTCATCCGCGGGGGTGCCCCCACGGGCGCCGAGATCGTGAGGGATGGCAGCAAAAACCGTCATCCCCGGGCTTGTCCCGGGGACCAAGGTTGCCGCCTCTGCCGCGACTGGTCCCGGGAACAAGTCCGGGGATGACGGGGAAGAGAGGCCTTCGCCGCTTCTGTGGGCGCCGCTGGGAGCAGGGCAGCCGTTGCTGCCAAGGCCGGCCACTTGCCTTCCAAAACTCCAAGAAAATCGGCGCGCCGTTAAGAGTTTCTTAACTTTGGGATGCTACGAATCGCGCCATCATGCGCAGCATCCTGACTCTGTTGGTCTCGCTTTTATGGTTCGCACCTCAGCCGGGTGCAGCCGCGCCGGTGGCGTTCCGGTTCGAGATTACCACCGCTTACGCGCTAACGAACCCATTCCCCAACAGGATCGATAGCGCGTTTACCGAGCCCGACACCGGCTATGTGTCGATCGCCAATGCCGGGCCCTCGACCTTCACCGGGTCGCTGGGCATCACCGCTGCCTCGGTCTTCGCGGGGGATCTGTCGTTCAAGGCGGCCGTCCGTATGGCCCCAGGCGATCGGGTTTCGATTGCGATCCCTGACGACTCCAGCGACGTGGGCGGGTTCGCCGGCCCTGCTTACTTCGCGCGCCCCGGAATCGTGATCTTCCTGGCGGGGTCGGTCGCGGATGGGCCTGATACCGCACCTTTGACGCTGTCGGTGGCGGATGCGGATATCCATTCCGGGGTCACGCGCCTCGACCCCTACGGCCTTTTCACCGACAGTTTCGTGCTGCAAGGCGGCGATCCCTGGGGCTTCGATGCCGGCGATGCGTTCGAGCTCAGCCAGGCCCCGGGTCATTACCTATTTCAGGGCACCGCGGCGCCCGAACCAGCCAGATTAGCGCCTCTGCTGCTGTTGCTGCCCCTGTTCTTACCCCCCATGCGCCGGCGCCCGGCTTGATCAGCCGCCCCGGGCTGACAGCATGGTGGGCAGGATTTCAGGAGCGGGAGGGCGAACGTTTCGCCCTATGGCTCCCCGTTTTCATGGGCGCCGGGGTGATCTTGTATTTCTCCCTCCGGTTCGAGCCGCCAGCCTGGTCGGTTCTGCCCTTCTCGGTGCCCGCGCTGGCCGGATGGGCCACCTGGCGCTGCGCGCGCTTTGTCTGCGCCCCGATCCTGGCCGCGGCAATCGGCTTCGGATCCGGCCAATTCGCCACCCAGCGCGCCTGGCCGATTGAGGCGGACATACCTGGCCATGCCTCGGTGGTGGAAGGAACGGTCCGCGCGGTGGAGGTCCTGGTAGAGGGCGGCCGGCGGGTGACTCTGCTGCCGGCGTCACTCGACGCCGCCGCGCCGCGCCATCGCGCCATCCGCGTCCGCCTCCGCAAGACTGACACCGCGCCGGTGGCCGCTGGGGACACGCTGCGCATCCGCGCCCTGGTGCGTCCGCCCGCGCCGCCGGCCTATCCCGGTGCCTGGGACCTCCAGCGCGACGCCTTCTTTGCCGGGCTCGGCGCATCCGGCTACGCGATCGGGCCGATGGAGGTGCTGGCACGCCACCCGCCATCGGGCCTGGCCCGCATGATCCAGCGCCTGCGGGAGATCGTGGCCGACAGGATCACGGCCGCGATCCCCGGCGCGCCCGGGACGATTTGCGTCACACTGCTGACAGGGGGCCAAACCAGCATTCCCGCGGCGGAGCATGCGGCGTTCCGGGACTCCGGCCTGGCGCATTTGCTGGCGGTGGCCGGGCTGCATATCGGCATCGTCATGGGTTACACGATGATGGTGAGCCGGCTGGGATTCGCCTGCTCCGCCTATGCCAGCCTGCATTGGCCAACGAAGGCCCTGGCCGCGATCTGCGCCCTGATCGCCGGCGGGGCCTATATGGTGCTGACCGGCATGCATGTGCCGATCATGCGCAGCTTTTCGATGGCGTGCCTGATGACGTTGGGGATTGTGACGGGGCGGCGCGTGGTGTCCCTGCGCGGCCTTGGTCTGGCGGGCGTGGCCCTGATGCTGATCGAGCCGTGGGAGGTTCCCGGCGTATCGTTCCAGATGAGCTTCTCGGCGGTGCTGGCGCTGATTGCCGGCTATGAGGCATTGCGCCCCTGGCTGCGGGCTTTGCACGGCAAGAGCTGGATGCGGCGCACGGCATCCCATATCGTGGCATTGGCGCTGACCAGCGCCCTGGCGGGCACCGCCTCGGCGCCCTATGGCGCGTACCATTTCGGGCATATCCAGGTCTATTTCGTGATCGCGAACATGGTGGCAGTGCCCCTGACCGCGATCTGGGTGATGCCAGCGGGCCTGATCGCGTTGGCGCTGATGCCGTTTGGCCTGGAACTTCTCGCCCTCGTACCAATGGGATGGGGCGCCGAGGCCGTCATCTGGGTCGGCACCACGGTTTCATCCTGGCCGGCGGCGACCTTCGATGTGCCGCATATGCCGGCATGGGGCCTGTGCGTGCTGTCATTCGGCCTGGCGTGGCTGGGGATCTGGCGGGGGCGGATCCGGCTCTGGGGCCTGGTGGCCATTGCCGCGGGCGGGGTGTCGCCAATACTGGTGCCGCCGCCCGACATCCTGATATCCGCCGACGCAAGGCTGATCGGGTTCAACACGAACGAGGGCGTGTTCCTGCAACAGGCCCAGGGTGGATCGAAATTCGTGCGCGATGCCTGGTTGCAATACTGGGGCGTCAACGCCGCCCAGCCGATACCGCGCGGGACCGCCGCGGCGGGTTCGGCGATCACGTGCGAGCCGGATCGCTGCCGCCTGCAACCCGATGCTGGCCGCCGCGCCGCGCTGCTGGTGCGCGGCCCAACCAAGCCGGAGACATGCGAGGGTATCAGCGCGATCGTGTCCGCGGAACCGGCGCGGGGGATGTGCCCCCGGCCATGGCCGGCGCTGGTCGATCGTTTCATTGTCTGGCGGGAAGGCGCCGCCGCCATTTGGCTGACGCCGAACGACCCCATCGTGCTGACCGACCGGGCGGCGCGAGGGATGCGGCCCTGGGTGCCCCCGCCCCCGGTCCCGAAACAAAAAGCGCCGCCGAAGTTGCCCCCGGCGGCGCTGGATGAACCCGGTTCGGAATGAGGTGAACCAGACGCCGTTGAAGTCGACTCTCCCCCTCCCCTTGAGGGAGGGGG
>CAIUPC010000108.1 GCA_903900905.1 uncultured Acetobacteraceae bacterium | reverse complement strand
GGGCGGGTGGCAATTTTAGTGCAATATCCTGTGCTGCAATATCGTCATCCCCGGGCTTGTCCCGGGGGCCATGGTTTCCAACAGTGCCGCGATTGGTCCCCGGGACAAGCCCGGGGATGACGGGGTTTGCGGTCCTCGCCCTCAAAGCAGCACGAGATCATCCCGGTGGATGATCTCGTCGCGGCCGCGCCAGCCCAGGATTTCCTCGATCTTCTCGGAGCGGAAACCGGCGATCTGCTGCGCATCGTCGCTGGCATAAGCCGACAGGCCGCGGGCCAAAGCGGTGCCGTCCGGCCCCTCCACGACCACGGGATCACCGCGGTCGAAGCTGCCACGCACCGCGCGCACCCCGGCCGGGAGCAGCGACTTGCCCGCCGCCAACGCCCGCGCCGCGCCGGCATCGACCGTGAACGTGCCCAGCGGCGACAAGGCCCCGGCGATCCAGCGCTTGCGGGCGGTGCGGCCTTCCGGCGCCGGCAGGAACCAGGTGCAGCGGGCCCCCGCTTCCAGCGCCGCCAACGGATGCGCGATATTGCCGATAGCGATCGCCATGGCACAGCCCGCCTGGGTGGCGATCCGCGCCGCCACCAGCTTCGTGCGCATGCCGCCGGAGGAGTAGCCGGGCGGCGGTTCGCCACCCATCGCCTCGATCTCCGCCGTCAGCGTCTCCACCACCGGGATATGCGCCGCCTCCGGATCTTTCTTCGGATCGGCGGTATAGAGGCCGTCGATATCCGACAGCAGGATCAGCTGATCAGCCTGCACCATCTCGGCGACCCTTGCGGCCAGCCGGTCATTGTCGCCAAAGCGAATCTCAGCCGTGGCGACGGTGTCGTTCTCATTAATGACCGGAATGCAGCCGAGGCCCAGCAGCGTGTTCAGCGTCGCCCGCGCGTTCAGATAGCGGCGGCGATCCTCGGTATCATCGGGGGTCAGCAGCAGCTGCGCGGCGGTAAGCTTCTGCGCCGAGAGCGCATGGCTCCACGCCTGCGCCAGCTGGATTTGACCGACAGCGGCGGCAGCCTGCTTCTCTTCCAGTTTCAGCCGCTTGCGCCGCAGCCCCAATGCCGGCCGCGCCAAAGCAATGGCGCCGGAGGACACAACGATCACGTCCACCCCACGGGCGCGCAAGGCTGCGATATCCTCGGCCACCCCGCCCAGCCAGGCGGCGCGCGGCGCGGCATGCGCGGAATCGACCACCAGCGCGCTGCCGATTTTGACGACGACCCGCTGGGCCAGAGCCAAAGAGGGGACGAGGCTCAAGCAGCCTTCTCCCGCCGCTCCGTTGTGATGGTGTTCTGCAAGGCGCGCAGCACCTCTGGCACGCCCTGACCGGTGACGCCCGACATCAGCATGACCGGCGCGCCGGAGGCCTTGCGCAGCGCCGCCATGCGGGCCGAGGTCTCTCGCGGGGTCATGGCATCAGCCTTGTTCAGCACGATGATCTCGGCCTTCTCGTCCAGGCCGCCACCATAGGCATGCAGTTCCTCGCGAATGGTGCGCCAGGCGTGCACGACGTTGCCGGCGGCGCCGTCCACCAGATGCAGCAGCACCGCGCAGCGCTCGACATGGCCGAGGAAACGGTCGCCCAGTCCGGCGCCTTCATGCGCGCCCTCGATCAGGCCAGGGATATCGGCCAACACGAATTCTTCCGACATCGACAGCCGGATGACACCCAATTGCGGGTGCAGGGTGGTGAAGGGGTAATCGGCGATCTTCGGCCGTGCGGCGGAGGATGCTGCCAGGAAGGTGGACTTGCCCGCGTTCGGCAGTCCCACCAGGCCCGCATCCGCGATCAGCTTGAGGCGCAGCCAGAGCCAGCGCTCTTCCCCCGGCCAGCCCTTGGTGGCTTTGCGCGGCGCGCGGTTGGTGGAGGACTTGAAGTGGGTATTCCCAAACCCGCCATCGCCACCCTGCAACAATGTCAGCCGCATTCCCGGGTGATCCAGGTCGGCTAGCATCGTCTCCTGATCCTCCGCGAAGATCTGGGTGCCGATAGGAACTTTGATCACGACTTCGGGCGAGCCGGCGCCGGTGCGATCAGAACCCGAACCATTGCCGCCCTTGGCCGCCCGAAAATGCTGCGTGTAGCGGAAGTCGATGAGGGTGTTCAGGGCATCCGCCGCTTCGAACACGATATCGCCGCCCTTGCCGCCATTGCCGCCGTCGGGCCCGCCAAACTCAATGAATTTCTCCCGCCGAAAGGCGATCACGCCGTCGCCGCCGTCGCCGGAGCGCACATAGATCTTGGCCTGGTCGAGGAACTTCATGGGATTGGGCTACCAAACAGAACGGGGGCCGGCATGTCGCCGACCCCCGTCGAAGCGGTCGTGAAGGGGGCTGGGTTACTCGGCGGCGAGGGCGACGGGCACCACGGAGACGTGCACTTTACCCTCGGCGCGGCGGGTGAATTCCACCGTGCCGTCGATCAGGGCGAAGATGGTGTGGTCGCGGCCGATACCGACATTCTTGCCGGGATACCATTGCGTGCCGCGCTGACGAAGCACGATGTTGCCGGCGATCACCGACTGGCCACCGGACTTCTTCAGACCGAGGCGGCGGCCTTCGGTATCGCGGCCGTTGCGGGAGGAGCCGCCTGCTTTTTTATGTGCCATGAGAGAACCCCCTGCCTTTAGGCTGCGTTGATTTCAGAGACGCGCAGCACGGTCACGTGCTGGCGATGGCCGTTGCGGCGGCGGCTGTTCTGCCGGCGGCGCTTCTTGAAGATGATGATCTTGTCCAGGCGATCCTGCGCGATAACGGTCGCGGTCACAGTCGCACCCGGCACGGTCGGCCCGCCCAGAGTCAGGCCAGCTTCACCGCCGACAGCAAGCACGTCGGTGAACGTGATGGTCGAACCCGCTTCGGCTTCCAGTTTTTCGACCTTCAGCACGGCGTTCGGCGTTACGCGGTATTGTTTTCCGCCGGTGCGGATCACAGCAAACATGGGTTGGACTTTCCAGGACAAGCACGGGCCAAGACAGCACGGGTCGCAGGGGGAGACCCGGCGACCGGAGAGCGCGGGTTATAGCGCTCGGTGATCATGTGTCAACGAGGTTTCGCGTCCGGTGCCCCGGTTGTATAGCCAACACCATCATCAGCAACACGCGGGGGCTCCTGTGCAACTCCACTCTTTCGGCGCGCTGGCGCCAGTTTCGACGCTGACCCTGGGTGGCGGCGGGTTAGGTATGTTGTGGGGCCAGACCACCTTCGATGAGTGTGTCGCGACCGTGCGCGATGCGGTCGACTCGGGCATCAACCTGCTGGACCTGGCGCCCCGCTATGGCGATGGCAAGGCGGAGACCGTGGTCGGCGCGGCG
>CAIUPC010000107.1 GCA_903900905.1 uncultured Acetobacteraceae bacterium | reverse complement strand
GCTGCCATCAGATAGTTCATCCCGATCTCCGCCCCGAAGGCCGTGATCTGGTCGGCCACGCTGTCCGCGGTGCCGTGGATCATCACGTCTTCGAGGTAGTACTGAACCGGGTCTTTGCCGCCGAAGGTCCGCGCTTCCTGCCGCACATTGCCGGCCTGGCCGACATAAGACGCGATGGTCCATTCGGCGACTCGCCTGGCCACCGCATGCGCTTTCTCCGCCGTTTCATCGACCGCGATCAGGCGCGCCATGGGGATGTCCCGGCCTTCGTCGCGAAACCCGGCCGCTGCCAGCCCCGCCCCATAATGCCGCCGCTTCGCGATCAGGTCGGCGCGGGACGTGTGCGGGTCCATCAGGATGTTGTGGCCCTGGCTTGCCGCCCACTCGATCGCGGGAGTGGAGGAGGCCGCCATCCAAATCGGCGGGTGCGGGGTTTGCACGGGCTTGGGCAGGACCTCCACGCCTTCGTATTGGTGGAAGCGGCCTTGGTGGGACAGGCGCTGGTGGGTCCAGGCTTTCAGGACGATCTCCACCGCCTCATGGAAGCGCGGCGCGCTTTCGTCGCCGGGAATGCCGAAGGCGGCGAACTCGCTGCGTTCAAAGCCGCGGCCCACGCCCCAGTTAACCCGCCCGCCGGAGAGGACATCGAGCAGCGCGATCTCCTCCGCCAAACGCAGCGGATTGTAGAACGGGGCGAGGGACACGGCGGTGCCGATACGCAGGCGTTTGGTGCGCGCGGCGGCCATGGTGCCCATCATGTGGACGGAGGGGCAGACGGAGAAGCTGGAGAAATGGTGCTCCGCCAGCCAGACGGCGTCGTAGCCGGTCTGGTCCATGATCGCGAACCGTTCGAGGGCGGAGTCGTAGACCGAGGCCAAAGGCACCGAGCGGTCGCGCCAGCCGAAGAATTGCAGGATCCCGACTTTCATGGTTTCGCTTCCCTGTTTTTTGGGAGGCTAGGCCGGGCCGTCGATCACGAACAGCCCGGATCGGCCGTTACGAACGGCTTTGACCGACAACCGGCGGTCAAACGTAACCAGGCGACCACCGCGGGCGACCGCCAATGCCAGTAGATACGTGTCGGTCAGTTGGCCCGGGGTCGTGATCGCCGCGGCATCGACACCGTCGGCGGCTACCAGCGAGAGGTCGTCGGGCCAAAACTGATGGCCAGGCAAAGCCCGTAAGCCAACAACGATTGGCGCGACAGCCGGCGGGGAGCCGGCGGAGTTGGGATATTTGGGATGGCCGACGATCCGCAGCACGGCATTTTCTGTGATCGGGCAAGTGGCCCAGGCCGCGCCACTGATCCCTTGGAACCAACCGTGCGCGGCATCGTGCAAAATATGCGTCGGATCGATCAACGCATTCAGCACACTGACGTCGAGCAGCCAGGTCAGCCCAGTTCGTCGCGCAACGCGTTGACGATTTCGGGTGTGACCAAGGCCGCCGCATTCCGCACGGGCAGTAAAGGAATGCCGTTCCGTTGCCCTGGCTGGGCCGGCGGCCGCAAGGCCGCCCGAGCCAGATCGGACACGACCTCCCCCATCGTCCGGCCGGTTTGGCGGGCGATGGCCTTGGCGGCGGCCAGGACGTCGTCGTCGATGGTCAGAGTGGTCCGCATAGCAACCTCCTCCACGCATCAAACATCAACGGTCCGCAAGCGGTTTGCGCCTACCCCGCGACCACGGCCTTGGTCTCCACCAGCGCGCCGATCGCGTCATCGTCGTAGCCGGCTTCTTTCAGGATCTCCCGCGTGTGCTCGCCCAAAAGCGGCGCCATGCGGTGCACGCCGGCGGGGCTGGCGGAGAAGCGGGCCGGCGGGCGGGCCTGGAGCAGCTTGCCCTCGGTCGGGTGCTCCATCACCGGGAACATGCCGACGGCCTTCAGGTGCGGCTGGTCCGCGACCTCGGTGAGCTTGGCGAAGCTGGTGTGGGGGACGTCGATGCTGAGCAGCAGTTCCTCCCATTCCGCCGTGGTGCGGCTGGGCGCGATGTCGCGCATGCGGTCGTAAATCAGGTCGATGTTGCGGGCGCGGGCGACGGGGTCGCGGACGGAGAATTCCGCGATGCATTCGGGATGGCCGACCGCTTCGAAGAAGGCGCACCAGTTCTCGCCGGAATAGGGCAGCATGGTCAGCCAGCCGTCCTTGGTCCGCACCGGCCGCCGTGCCTTCATGCGCTTGTAGCCGGACGGGCCAATCGGCGGCACGAAGGCCTGGCCGCCGAACATTTCAATCGAATTGAAGGCGGCGAGGGTTTCGAGCATCGGGACTTCGACCATCTGACCCTCCCCGGTGCGCTCGCGATGCAGCAGCGCGGCGGTGACGGCGGAGGTCAGGGCCATGCCGCAGAGCTTGTCGCCAATGAGGCTGGGGACGAAGGCGGGTTCCTCATCGGTGCCCATGGCGGAGGCGAAGCCGGACGCGGCCTGGATGATCTCATCAAAGGCCGGCCGCGCCGCCCAGGGCCCGTCCTGCCCGAAGCCGGTGGCGGAGGCATAGACCAGCTTCGGGTTCAGCGCCTTGCACGCCTCATAGCTGAAGCCGAGCCGGGCCAGGCCGGCGGGGCGGATATTGCTGACCAGCGCGTCGACGGTGGGGATGAGGCGGCGCAGGACCTCCTTGCCCTCGGGCTTTTTCAGATCGAGCGCGATGCTGCGCTTGTTGCGGTTCACGGCCATGAACTGCCCGCTCATGCCGCGATTGCGGAACTGGCCGGAGTTGCGCCAGGTGTCGCCGGTGAGGGATTCGACTTTGATGATCTCAGCCCCCCAATCGCCGAGGGTCTGCGTGCCGAACGGGCCGAACAGCACGGTCGTGAGGTCGAGGATACGGAAGCCTTTCAGCGGCCCGGTTGGCGTGGTCATGGGTTGGTGGTCCTTGGGCGATTCTTGGGGG
>CAIUPC010000106.1 GCA_903900905.1 uncultured Acetobacteraceae bacterium | reverse complement strand
CGTCATCCCCGGGCTTGTCCCGGGGACCATGGTTTCCGCTTGTATCGCGATTGGTCCCCGGGACAAGCCCGGGGATGACGGTTGGGGCAAGCCATTACCCCAATTCGGCTCAAAGACGCGGAGGATACCGCGACCCAACAATTGGCGGGGTTCCTCACTTGTTCTATGGTCCGGCCAACACGGAGTCGCCCCCATCCATGTCTGATTACCTGGCCCGCCTGAACCAAGAACAGCGCGAAGCGGTGGAAGCCGTGGACGGGCCCGTGCTGGTGCTCGCCGGCGCCGGCACCGGCAAGACGCGGGTGTTGACCACCCGCTTCGCGCATATCCTGCTGACAAAGCGCGCCTTCCCCAACCAGGTCCTGGCGGTCACCTTCACCAACAAAGCCGCCAAGGAAATGCGCGAACGCGTGGGCGCGATCCTCGGCGCCCCGGCGGAGGGGCTATGGCTCGGCACTTTTCATGCATTATGCGCGCGCATGCTGCGCCGGCACGCGGAGCATGTCGGGCTGCAATCGAACTTCAGCATCCTCGACACCGACGACCAGCTGCGGGTGCTGAAGCAGATCATGGAAGCTGAGCGCATCGACACCAAGCGCTGGGCGCCGCCGGCTTTGATGTCGATCATCCAACGCTGGAAAGACCGCGGCCTGACCCCGGCGCGGATTGGCACGGCCGAGGACTCCGACTTCGTCAATGGCCGCGCCAAGGACCTGTACGCGGCCTATCAGGCCCGGCTGCGGGCATTGAACGCCGCCGATTTCGGCGATTTGCTGCTGCATATGACGGAGATCCTGCGCTCGCAGCCGGATGTCCTGGCGCAGTACCATCGCATGTTCCGCTATATTTTGGTGGACGAGTATCAGGACACCAACGTCGTCCAGTACCTCTGGCTGCGGCTGCTGGCGCAGAGCCACCGCAACATCTGCTGCGTGGGGGACGACGACCAATCGATCTACTCCTGGCGCGGGGCGGAGGTGGAAAACATCCTGCGCTTCGAGAAGGATTTCGAGGGCGCCAAGATCGTCCGGCTGGAAGCGAATTACCGTTCGACCGCCTCCATCCTGGCGGCGGCGTCGGGATTGATCGCGCATAATGAGGGGCGGCTGGGCAAGACCCTGCGGCCTGGGCGCGCGGATGCGCAGGGCGGGGAAAAGGTCACCGTTGTCGGCGTCTGGGACTCCGATGAAGAAGCCCGCATGGTCGGGGATCGCGTGGAATCCCTGCGGCGCTCCGGCGAATCGCTGGCGGAAATGGCGGTGCTGGTGCGGGCTGGCTTCCAGACCCGCGCCTTTGAAGAACGGTTGATCACGCTGGGCATCCCCTACCGCGTCGTTGGCGGCCTGCGCTTCTATGAACGCCAGGAAATTCGCGACGCCATCGCCTATATGCGCGCCACCGTGCAGCCGTCCGACGATCTGGCGTTCGAGCGCATCGTCAACGTCCCCCGCCGCGGTATCGGCGAAACGGCGCTGCGCGGGATGCACGAACTCGCCCGGGCGCAGGAAATCCCGTTATCAGCCGCCGCCGCCCGGCTGGTGGAAACCGGCGGCTTCCGCGGCAAGGTCAAGGAAACCATGGCGCAGCTGCTGCGCCAGTTCATGGGTTGGCGGGAACAGCTCGACAAAGAGGGCCATGTCGTCACCGTCGCCGCCATGCTCGATGAGAGCGGCTACACCGATATGTGGAAGCAGGACAAATCCCCGGAAGCGCCGGGGCGGCTGGACAACCTCAAGGAACTCGTCCGCGCTTTGGCGGATTTCGAAACCCTGGGCGGGTTCCTGGAACACGTCTCTCTTGTGATGGAAAACGAGGAAAACGCCGGCGACGCCAAAGTCAGCCTGATGACCCTGCATGGCGCCAAAGGCCTGGAATTCGACAATGTCTTCCTGCCCGGCTGGGAGGAGGGCGTGTTCCCCAACCAGCGGTCCATGGACGAAAACGGCGGCAAGGGGCTGGAGGAAGAACGGCGCCTGGCCTATGTCGGCCTCACCCGCGCCCGCAAGCGCGCCATCGTCAGCCATGCGGAAAACCGGCGGATTTATGCCAATTGGCAGAGCTCCATC
This sequence comes from uncultured Acetobacteraceae bacterium, assembly GCA_903900905.1. Classification (GTDB taxonomy): domain Bacteria; phylum Pseudomonadota; class Alphaproteobacteria; order Acetobacterales; family Acetobacteraceae; genus Rhodopila. The sequence continues at coordinate 2,368 of CAIUPC010000106.1, read as the reverse complement.
CCCAGCCGGTTCCTGGAAGAATTGCCCGACGCGCATGTGGCCGTCACCGGCTCGGCCGCCATGGCGCGGCAGAACCGCATCGCCGCGGCGCCCACCTTCGGCAGCCCGTTCCCGGTCATGGCGCGCAAGCCCAAAATCATCGAGGCCTGGGAACAGCCGGCCCGCCCGGCGAAGGAGGCTGCCATTCCCGTGGGAAGCCGTGTATTCCACCAGAAATTCGGCTATGGAACGGTAAAGCACGTGGACGACGACAAGCTCGACATCGCATTCGACAAATCCGGCGACAAACGCCTGCTGGACCGCTTCGTGGAGCCCGCGTGATGCGCCGCCGCCACGCCACCCCGCTGGAAACCGTCGCCGTCACCGTGCCCGATGGCGCGTTGGAGGCCTTTGAAGCCGCGCTGAACAGCGCCTGCGACACCGTCGGCTTCTTCCGCGACAACACCACCGGCGATTGGCGGGTCGAGGGCGTCAAGCCCGTCGGCGCCAATGAGTCCGAACTCGCCGCCGCCTTGATGCTGGCCGAGCTGGTGTCCGGCGTGTCGGTGCCGCTGGAGCGCGTCTCGACCGAGGCCGAGGGCTGGCTGGCCCGCACCTATGCCTCGTTCCCGGAACAGCCGATTGGTCAGCGCTTTGCCGTACGGGGCACGCATCTGACGGGAACGCCGGTATCGCCAGGACGGGTGACGCTGACGCTGGACGCCGGGCTGGCGTTTGGCTCCGGCGAGCACGGGTCGACCAAAGGCTGCCTGGTGGCGCTGGAGACGGTGGCGCGGCGGAAGCCTCGGACGATTCTGGATCTCGGTACCGGTTCCGGGATTCTGGCGATCGGGGCGGCCCTGATGCTGAAGCGTCCGGTTCTGGCGACGGATATCGAACCCTGGTCGGTCATGGTGGCGAAGCGCAACGCGATCCAGAACGGCGTCGGCCGGCTGGTGCGGGCCAAGCTGGCGGATGGCTGGAAGCACCCGGCGCTCAAGCGCGGCGGGCCTTACGATCTGGTGTTCGGCAATATCCTGGCCCGGCCGCTCTGCGGCATGGCGCGCGATCTGGCGGTGAATTTGAAACCGGGCGGGACGGCGATCCTGGCGGGGTTGCTGGGGACGCAGGCGCGGATGGTGCTGGCGGCGCACCGCCGCCAAGGTCTGGTGCTGGAGCGGATGCTGCCGCAGGGGACCTGGACGACGCTGGTGGTCCGCAAAAAGGGTTAGGCCTGACCGACAGGACATAAAATGCCGCTCTCCATCGTCATGCATGAACACGGCGGGCCGGAGGTTCTGACCGCCGTTGAAACCGTTGTCGGCGCGCCGCCTCCCGGCCAGATCCGGCTGCGCCAGACGGCGGTGGCGGTTAATTTCCATGATATCTACGTGCGAACCGGCCTCTACCGGACCCTGGCTCTGCCGGGGACGCCGGGGTTGGAGGGCGCGGGCGTGATCACCGATATCGGCGCAGGCGTCACCGGCTTCGCGCCCGGCGATCGCGTTGCCTACATGACATTGGGCTACGGCGGTTATGCCACTGAACGGAACCTGCCAGCCGAACTGGCGGTTAAAATTCCGGATGGGGTCGATGATGCCGTGGCGGCATCGATCTATCTGAAAGGGCTGACGGCGGAGATGCTGGCCTGCCGCGTCCACCCGATCCAACCCGGCGAAACCATTCTGATCCACGCCGCCGCTGGTGGGGTTGGCAGCATCCTCGTGCAATGGGCGGTGCGGCGCGGCGCGACCGTCATTGGCACCGCCGGCAGCCCGGACAAGCTGGCATTCGCGCGCGCGGCTGGATGCGCCCATGTCATCGACTATCGCACGGATCATTTCGTGGACGCGGTGCGCGCGATCACCGGCGGCGCGGGCGTGGATGTCGTCTACGACTCAGTCGGGCGCGATACGTTCGCGGGCTCGCTGGAATGCCTGGCACCATGCGGGCATCTGGTGAATTTCGGGCAGTCGTCGGGCCCGGTCGATCCGGTGGCGCCGAGTGCGCTGTTTACAAAGTCATTAACCCTGTCGCGGCCCAACGTCTTCCACTATGCGCAGAAGAACCGATCGACCCTGGAAGAAGTCAGCGCCGCATTATTCGCGGGCTTTGTCGAGGGCTGGCTGACGGCGCCGGCGCCGATTGAACTGCCGCTCGCTGACGCGGCCGAGGCGCATCGTCAGGTGGAGTCACGCAAGATCAGCGGGTCGCTGGTTCTGCGTCCCTGAGAGAGGGACGTGGTGGGAACGATCCACCACGTCCATAGAGCGTGATCGTTTGAAGTGGAATCACCCGAAAACGTGAATCACGCGACAAAACAAAGAGCTGGACCATGATCGAACACGTACGTTGATCCAACCTCAAACGATCATGGTCTAAGTGTCCG
>CAIUPC010000105.1 GCA_903900905.1 uncultured Acetobacteraceae bacterium | reverse complement strand
CGTCACGCTGCCCATCACCCGCGCCGGACCCAGCATCGTCGAATTGTCGGTCAGCCCGCTGGACGGGGAAGTCTCCACCCTCAACAACCGCGCGGTCATCGTAATCTATGGAGTGCGCGACCGGTTGCGGGTGATGCTGGTCTCCGGCGAGCCGCATTCCGGGGAGCGCACCTGGCGGCGGCTGCTGAAAGCTGATCCGGCGGTGGATCTGGTGCATTTTACGATCCTGCGGCCGCCGGAGCGCGATGATCAGACGCCGCTCAGTGAACTCGCGCTGATCGCCTTCCCGACCCGGGAATTGTTCCAGGAGAAAATCGGCGACTTCGATCTGATCATCCTCGACCGGTTCCAGAACCGCGGCCTGTTGCCGCTGGTCTACCTGTCCAACATCGCCAAACGCGTGCGCGATGGCGGCGCGCTGCTGATGAGCGCGGGGCCGGAGTTCAGCGGGATCAACAGCCTCGCCAGCACACCGCTGGGCGCGGTGCTGCCGGGCAAGCCGATGCGTCAACAGGGCCTCATCGAGGGCAAGTTCAGGCCGGAGGTCACCCCACTCGGCCAGCGCCACCCGGTGACGGAAGGGTTGACCGGCGCCAATACACCCGGGCGTGCCGCAAGCTGGGGCGCCTGGTACCGCCGCATTCAGGTCAACGAGTCGCATGGCGATGCCTTGCTGCGGACACCGGACGATGAGCCGTTGCTGCTGCTGGATCATGTCGGCAAAGGGCGGGTGGCGCTGTTGCTGTCGGACCAGATCTGGCTGTGGTCGCGCGGCCATGATGGCGGCGGGCCACAGGCGGAGTTGCTGCGCCGGGTCGCACATTGGCTGATGCAGGAGCCGTCGCTGGAAGAGAACGCGCTGACGGCGCGGATCGCCGAAGGCCATCTGACCATCGAGCGGCGGACCCTCGACCTCACGCCCGCCGGTGCCGCGACGGTGACCGGCCCTGATGGCGCGGTCGCGTCGGTGCCGCTGCGGGAGGCCTCACCCGGACGCTCCACCGGGCAGATGGACGCCGTTCTGCCCGGCGTCTGGCAGATCACCGATGGGGTGCGCACCGCCTACGCGGCGGCGGGCGCGGCCAACCCGCTGGAGATCGCCGATTTGCGGGCGACGGCGACGCTGGTGGGCAAGCTGGCGCATGATTCCGCCGGCGGCGTGCATTGGCTGGGCAGCGCTGGCACCCCCGACATTCCCGACCTGCGGCGGACCGAGCCGGATCGCGCGGCCTCCGGCGGCTCCTGGATCGGCTTGCAGCGGCGGCATGACCATGTGGTGACGGGCATTGCCTCGGTGCCGCTGTTGCCTTCGTGGCTGTCGCTGCCGGCGATCCTCGGCCTGCTGCTGCTGGCCTGGCGGCGGGAGGGCCGGTAACCGTGCCGAAGGAGCGCCTGACCGCGTTCACCGACGGCGTGATCGCGATCATCATCACCATCATGGTGCTCGACCTGAAGGTGCCGGCGGGCGGGGGCTGGGCCGATTTGCAGCCGGTTATCCCGGTGTTCCTGAGCTATGTGCTGAGCTTTGTCTATGTGGCGATCTACTGGAACAACCACCATCACCTGATGCACGCGGTGACGCGGGTGAGCGGCGGGATCCTGTGGGCGAACATGCATCTGCTGTTCTGGTTGTCGCTGGTGCCGTTCACCACGGCCTGGATGGGGCAGCGCCATTTCGCACAGGTGCCGACGGCGGTGTTTGGCGTGACGCTGCTGATGCCGGCGATCGCCTATTACACGTTGCAGCTTGCGATCATGCGGCACCAGGGGCCGCATGGGAAACTGGCCAAGGCATTGGGGCGCGATATCAAGGGCAAGGGATCGCTGGTGCTTTATCTGATTGCCATCGCCTCGTGCTTTTACGTGGTCTGGGTGTCGCACGTCATTTTCGTT
>CAIUPC010000104.1 GCA_903900905.1 uncultured Acetobacteraceae bacterium | reverse complement strand
GGATGACGACGATATACAATCCCCGGGCTTGTCCCGGGGAACAATCGCGGCAATGACGGAAACCGCGTCATCCCCGGGACAAGCCCGGGGATGACGCGGTTTACCGCACATTTGCCATCGGCGATAACGATTGTCAGGCGGCCTGTTCGGTGGTCGGGTCGATCATCTTGCGGACTTCGGTGACCTTGGTGGCCGGGAAGCCGCTGATCTCGGCGTGCTTGTGGATGATGGCCTCATCCTTCGCGAGGTAGACACAGAACGTCTTCTCGGCGGCGACAAAGCTTTCGACCCATTGGATATCCGGACCAAGCTGGGTCAGGACCTCGTTCGACTTCGCGGCCGCGCCGCGCAGTTGCTCACGATCCAGCGTGCCAACGGCCGGAATGTCGCGTTCGATGATGAACTTACGTAGTGCCACTGTATTCTCCTGTTGCTAAGCCGCGAAGGCGGCTTCCATTGCCCGACGATATTGATACGTAGAATCGGAATTGTCCATTGCCACATCGGCCCAGGTTACCGGCTGCCCCTGTTGCACATTCCGTATCAGCTTGACCCGGTTCGCCAGACCAATGGGCAGGCCGCCGACACGCAAACTGTCGCTGGCGGTCATCAGCTTGCCCCAGACACAGCCACCACCCTCACCATCCAGCATCTCCCCGGCTTTCAGGTCCCGCTTGGCGGTCGATACGACGTCACCCCGAAAGCCGGAGGCCACGCCGGTCGGTTCGCCGCGCAAAGCCGCCGACAGGATCGACACGTTCAGTTCGAGGCCAATCAGATGGAACGGGCGATACAGCGCCGTCACCCGGCCGGTGGGATCGGTTACGACGCCGTATTCCTGGAAGCAGCGCATCGCGTATTCGTTCGGCGCCTCAAACGCCACATACACGCCCCAACGCAGATCGTTGGCCACCGGACTGCCGTCACGGTGGACCGAAGAAATCACCTCCACCTGCCCGGAATGATGCAGCGCGCCCAGATTGCCAGGGCGCAGCACATCGGCCAGTTCGTGCGTGCCGCAGGGCGGAAAGGCCAGCCCATCCGGCGGCGGCGTCAGCCCCGTGGCATTGGCGACGGCGGCCATTTCGATCCCGGATTTCGTGCCGTCCAGGAAGGAGTTGAACATCTGCGGGTTCATGCCGCCGATTTTCGCCTGTTCCGGGGTCAGGCCATAGAAACCCCAGACCGTGTCGGGCGTCGAGGCATGGTATTCCGGCATGTATTTCGTGCCCTTACCCGCCGCGATCACGTTGAACCCGCAGGAACGCGCCCAATCCACGAGTTCGCAGATCAGCGCCGGCTGGTCGCCATAAGCCATGGTGTAGACCACGCCCGCCGCCTCGGCCTCCCGCGCCAGCAACGGCCCGGCCAACACATCCGCTTCAACATTGACCATGACGATGTGCTTGCCCTCCCGAATGGCCTTACGGGCATGCGCGACGCCAGCCGGGGCATGGCCGGTGGCTTCAACCACCACCTCCACATCGGCCGCTTCCATCATGGTCATGCTGTTATCGGTGAAGCGGGTGGCGGCGATCCGCGCCTCATCCCAACCCACCCGCCGGCACGCCTCCCGCGCCCGATCCGGCGCCAGATCGGCGATCACCGCGACCTCCAGCCCCGGCGTTGTCGGCACCTGCGACAGAAACATCGAGCCAAACTTGCCCGCGCCAATCAGGCCAACGCGCACGGGGCGGCCGGCGGCGGCGCGCTTCTGCAGCAAACGATAGAGGTTCACGGAGGCACCCTTCCATTCAGGCCAAATCAATGGCCCCATGGCTACGCGAAGCAGGAGGAAAAGGCGATGCCCGAGATCGAATGGCGCAAACTACGCGCGGACCAGTTGCGGGAACGGGCGCGGGAGGACGCGATCGTGATCCTGCCGGTGGCCTCATTGGAACAGCACGGACCGCATCTGCCGGTCGAAGTCGACTCCCGCCTGGGCGAGGAAATCGTCAACCGAACCGGGCAAAAGATCGCCGCCCGCGGCCAGCCGATCGTAGTGCTGCCCGTGATCTGGACCGGACTGTCGGAGCATCACATGAGCTTCGGCGGCACCATCACGCTCGATTACGCCGCGTTCAGCGCCATGATTGAGGGCGTGGTCCGATCCGTCCTGCGGCACGGCTTCAAACGCATCGTGCTGCTGAACGCGCATGGCGGCAACGAGAATGCCTTGCGCACCATCACCGATGAGCTGACGCCGAAGCTGGGCGTGCCGATCATGCAGTTTACTTATTGGTATCCGGCGGCGGCGGCGATCGCGAAGATCCTGGAGACGCAAGGCGGGCTGACGCATGCCTGTGAGGCCGAGACCTCGATGATGCTGGCGGCACGGCCGGACCTGGTGGCCGTGGATCGCATCGCGATGGCCAAATCCAATGCCGGGACGCATGAAATGTCCGGCGGGATCTATCGCTGGCGCAGTATCGGCAGCCGCAGCGCCTCGGGCGCGATGGGCAATCCGGAGGCCGCGACCGCGGAGAAGGGGGAGCGGTTGTTCGAGGCGATCTCTGACGTCCTGGCTGAGAAGCTGTGCAATGCGGAGCTGTGGGCGTTGCCGTGGGATTCGGAACGGTTGGTTTAGCCGCTGCCGCGATTGGCCCCCGGACAAGCCCGGGGTTAACGGTTTTAAATGCCATACGCCAACCCGTAAAAATCAAAATGCCGAATGCGATCGCCCACCCGCCGCAGTCCATGCTTGCAAGGGGCCGCTTGCCGCGCGAGCATCGCCGCATCGCAACCAGTGAGGTGGGCCATGGATCTGATCGTTCGGAATGCACGCCTCCCCAACGGTGACCTGGCCGATATCGGCACCGAAGGCGGGCGCATCGTGGCGATCCAGCCGGGGCTGGTGGCCGATGCGCCCATCTACGATGCGGAGGGCTGCCTCGTTTGCGCCGGGCTGGTTGAAACCCACATCCATCTCGACAAATCCCGCATCATCGGCCGCTGCGCGCCGGAACCGGGACGCTCCCCGAAGTCGATGGAGCGGGTGGCGGCGGTGAAACACACGTTCAGCGAACAGGATGTCTACGACCGCGCCAGCGCTACCCTGGAAGAATGCATCAAGCACGGCGCCACCCGAATGCGCACGCATGTGGAACTGGATGCCGGCGTGGAACTGCGCAGCTTCGACGCCATCGAGCAACTGCGGCGCGATTACGCCTGGGCGATCGATATCGAACTCTGCGTGTTCCCGCAGGAAAGCCTGACCGACAATCCCCGCTCGGACGCGCTGATCGAGGCCGCCTTGAAGCGCGGCGCCAAGGTTGTCGGCGCCGCGCCGAATTACGACCCCGACAAGGTCAGGCATATCCACCGCATCTTCGATCTGGCGCGGGAATACGATGTCGATATCGATATGCACCTGGACTCCGGCAACAGCCCCGACGACATGGATATCCACCTGGTCTGCGAGCTGACGGAGAAATACGGCCTCGGCGGCCGGGTCGCGGCGGGGCATGGGTGCAAGTACTCGACCATGCCGCTCGCTGATCTGAAGGTCCTGGCGCGGCGCATCGCCGATGCCGGGGTGGCGATCACGGTTTTGCCGGCCACCGATCTGTTCATGCAGGGACGTGATCAGGAGTGTAATGTACGCCGCGGCCTCGCGGATGCCAATCTGCTGGTGGAGCATGGGGTGAACTGCTCGATCTCCACGAACAATATCCTCAATCCGTTCACACCGATGGGCGATTGCTCGCTCATCCGAATGGCCAACATGCAAGCCAATGTCTGTCAGATCGGCCGCCCGGAACAATTCCGGGTGTGTTTCGAGATGCTCAGCGACCGTTCGGCCAGGCTGATGAATTTGAAAGATTACGGGCTGGTGGTGGGCAATCCCGCCGATATCGTGATTATCGACGCGCAATCGCCGGAACAGGCGGTCGCGGAAATCCGGGCGCCGCTGGCGGCGTTCAAACGCGGGGTGCCAACGGTGACGCGCCCGCGGGCACAACTGCACAGGCCGGGGCTGACATGAAACTATCCGAGATCGCACAGGTTATCCGCAGCAAGAACGCGGGACCAAGACGGCTGACCTTCGACATCATGTTCGGCTCCGACGCCGATTATCAACGTGTCGCACAGTCCCCCGCCATCAGCGCCGAGGTCATTGGCAAGCTGTACGATGTGCCACAAGCCGAGGTGACCATTTTCCCCTATCCCGTGGGACGCGCGATCAAGATCGTGCTGGCCCGCAAAATCATGGCCGGCGATCCCGGTGATTTCGATGTTTATGGTGCGCAACAACACGCGCCTTTGCTGGGGATCGAGCTATGAGCGCCTCGGGCCGCGTTCTCGCGGAACTGCGCGCCAACCGGCGGCCATTGCGGCTGCTCGGCGCTTCTGGCCAGTTGGGCTACGGCGTGCCCACCCCGGCCTTCAACGCCGGCCTCGCCCGCAAACCCGACATCATCGGCTGCGACATGGGTTCAATCGATATCGGGCCGACGTATCTGGGCAAGGGGGAGATGGCGACCTCCCCGGAATC
>CAIUPC010000103.1 GCA_903900905.1 uncultured Acetobacteraceae bacterium | reverse complement strand
GGTCATGGTCGCCAGCCGAGCCTCGACACCATCGCCGAACAGGCGGGTGACTTCGGCGATATCGGCGTCCCCCATCTCCCGGCGCTTGGACCCCAGGCTTTTGCGCATTTTCTGCCACAAGGCGGAGGCATCGATCAGTTGCACCTTACCCTTCCGCGCGGCGGGCTTGCGGTTGGACAGTATCCAGACATAGGTGGAAATGCCGGTGTTGAAGAACATATCGGTGGGCAGCGCGATGATCGCCTCCACCAGATCATTCTCCAGGACATGGCGGCGGATTTCGCTTTCCCCGGACCCGGCCCCGCCCGTGAACAAGGGGGACCCGTTCAGCACGATGCCGATGCGGCTGCCGCCTTCCTGTGCCGGGCGCATCTTGGCAATCAGGTGCAACAGGAACAGCAAAGACCCGTCGGAGATACGCGGCAGTCCGGGACCGAACCGCCCGGCATGCCCCATTTGCTCGGCTTCCCGGCGGACTTCCTTTTCCACCTTCTTCCACTCCACCCCGAACGGCGGGTTGGACAGCATGTAGTCGAATTTTCGCCCCGCATGCCCGTCGTCCGACAGCGTGTTGCCGGCCGCGATGTTGCGCACGTCCTGGCCCTTAATCAGCATATCGGCCTTGCAGATGGCATAGCTTTCGTCGTTCAGTTCCTGCCCGAACATGGTCAGGGACGCGGCCGGGTTGTGTTCCAGCAAATGCTCCCCGGCCACCGACAGCATGCCGCCAGTCCCGGCCGTGGGATCGTAGATCGTGCGCACCACGGCATTGCCGGGCGACAGGATATCGCTGTCCTCGATGAACAGCAGATTGACCATGAGGCGGATGACTTCGCGCGGGGTAAAATGCTCCCCGGCCGTCTCATTGGAGATTTCGGCGAATTTGCGGATCAGTTCTTCGAACACCGACCCCATGTCGTGGTTGCTGACAATGGCGGGGCTTAGATCGAAAGCGGCGAATTTTTCCGTCACCTGATACAGCAGGTTGGATTTTTGCAGCCGGTCCACCGTTTCAGTGAAGCGGAAGCGTTCGAACACGTCCCGCACCGCCGGGCTGAACCCCAGGACATAGGCGGACAGGTTCGCGGCCAGATGATCCTGATCCCCCATCAGCGTCTTCATGGTCAAAGGCGAGGTATTGGCGAAGGGCACCCCGGTCAGGCGGGTCAGGAAGGGTTCGGGGTTCAGGCCCACGGCTTCCTTGGCGGTCTTCTCCACCAGCACGGCAGCCTTAGATGGGGCCAGCACGCAATCCAGCCTGCGCAGCACGGTAAACGGCAGCACCACCTTGCCATAGTCAGCCGGCTTGTAATCACCGCGCAGCAGATCGGCCACCGACCAGATCAGAGAGGAGAGGGAGGCTTGGCTCATGGCTGGACTCATTTCTATCGGGCAGCGTGCCAGCGGTCGTTGGCTGGAAGGCTCAGGCGGCGATGGTCGGCCAGTCTGCCGATTCAGGCAACCAGCCGTATTGTGGCCGGGGTCAGGGCGCATTGTTCGCCCCAGGCGTCCATCAGCAACCGGCGCTTGTCCAACAGGTCGGAGCGGGCATAAGCCGCTTCCGCCTTATCCTTAATCGAGTGCGCCAGGGCGCGTTCCACCACCTCCCGCCCTTCCGGCCGCGTCTCGCCAGCCCAATCGCGGAACGTGCTGCGGAAGCCGTGCGGGACGATGGCGCGGCCCTCGGCATCGCGCCAGAGCGGCGGAGCGCCCGCTTCATCCGATTCGTTCATGCGGCGCACCACCTCCGACAGCGCCATG
>CAIUPC010000102.1 GCA_903900905.1 uncultured Acetobacteraceae bacterium | reverse complement strand
CTGCTTCCTTCCGGACCTGACCGGGGTAGACGAGGCGCTCGTCCGCCGCCGACCTCCCGGGGGATGCTTAGCACGGTTGGGGGGGGTGGGGGCAAGGCGGGGGTTTTTGGGGGTGGATCGGCTCACGGTGTATGGGGTGTTTGCTGATGCGGTGGCATGGGTCGGTGGGCGCTGACCGCGGCCTGTGGTGAGGGTGGCACCGCTTTGACCACGGATGAACACCGAAGAGGCGGATAAGGATCGATGCCCCGAGACCGCGGCTGGACGATGGGTCTTGCCGGCGTTGGTTGGGCTCTCACGTTGCATGGGGTGTTGGCGGCTCATGGCGGCCCGCTGCTGCTGCCGCTGGACCCGGTCGTCGCCGGCGGGGATCTCATGATCGTCTCAAGTACTGCTTTGTGCGACAGAGTCTCATGGCTGTTGGATCATGCCGCGGTGGGTCCGGGCCCCATGCCATCGCGTCCATGCGCTGTTCGCTCACGGCGCATAGGGTGTTGCCGGCGATAGCGGATGGTGGGGGGCTGGCGGACCAGAGCCGGCCCGCCGCCAATGGGAGGCGGTCGCGGAGGGACCAGAGAAGCGGTGAACGCACGGCGCTCACGGCGTATGAGGTCTTGCCGCCGATCATGCGATGACGGGGATGGATTGGGGGTGCCGGTTCCCGCGATGGCGGCGCGCCGGGAAGGGCACGGTTTCGCACGGTTCTCACGGTGCATGGGGTGTTACTGATCGATTGAAACGCGCGCGTCGCCGCGGCTGGCAGGGGTGTAGGCCGCGGTCTATGCGGCCTCTGGGTTTGGCCGCAGGAATTATTGTTCATGGTCTGTTTCTATCCGGATCCCCGGGCCGCGCCAATCAGGATCGACCGGGCCCTTCTGTGTCGCGATCTCCTGGGACGACAGAGAGGCTGGTGTTCCGACGCGGGCCGTAAGCAGTGTGCGTCGCCGGACCGTCTGCTGAACGACTACGATGCCAGCATTGCCTACGGAGGGACGCATGAGCACGCTGACCATTCGCAACCTCGACCCCGCCATCAAGGATCGGCTTCGGGTGCGGGCGGCGCGACATGGGCGTTCCATGGAAGCTGAACGCCGGGTCATCGTCACCGCGAACATTGTTAATAATGTGGCAGGTTCGAGATGCCAGGCGCATCAGGAGCGGTTCCCTCCAGGCCCACCCTCTGGCCAAAGCCCCGTAGCTGACCGACACTCTCCCTCGCCGCCATCGGGCCGTTCCGCCCATGGCGCCGACAGTAACCGCAACCGTACCCATGGGGGGAGACATATCATGGCCGAAGACAACCGGCGCGCCAAAGGTCAGGCGATGCGCCGTCATCTGATGGGCGAGGCCTATGCCGCCAAGCTCGATAAGTCCGTCTACCAAGACCCGATCATGCAGAAATTCGCCGAAGTGACGCAGGAATGCATCTTCGGCACGCTCTGGACCCGGCCGGGCCTGGACCTCAAGACCCGTGCGCTGATCTGCGTCATCTCCGACACCGCGACCGGGCGGACCCCGGAACTCGTGCTGCATCTGCGCTTCGCGCGCAACCAGGGCTGGACCGAGGACGAATTGTCCGAGGCGCTGTTGCACCTCGCCGGCTATGTCGGGGCGCCGCTGGTGCGTGAAGCGATGCTGACCGCGAGCGAGGTCTTCAAAGAGATGCGCGAAGAGGGCTGAGCGCCGTCGAGGGTCCACGTCTGCCGAGGCGGGCAAGAAGCAGGCGTGGATGCCGACCGTCGGCGGCATGACGGGGATCGCGGCCGATCCTGAATGACCGCCATAAGCGAGCATAAGGAACCACCATTGATGCAGACCTTCGCAGGCAAAACCGCCGTCGTCACTGGCGCGGCGTCGGGGATCGGGCTTGGCATCGCCAAGGCTTTGGCCCGGGCGGGGATGAATCTGGTGCTGGCCGATTTGCGGCCGGGGCCGCTGGACGAAGCGCGCCAGGCGATCGAGGCCATGGGAGTCAAAGCCATCGGCGTGCCGGTCGATGTGTCGAACCCGGACTCCGTCGCCGCGGTGGGTGCCGCGGCCGAACAGGCGTTTGGCAAGCTGCATGTCGCGGTGAACAATGCCGGCGTGGCGATGCATGGCACGAAGCTGGAACTGGTCACCCCGCAGGAATGGAACTGGGCGTTCGGGGTCAACGTCTTGGGCGTCACCAACGGCATCCGCACCTTCGTGCCGATGATTCGCGCCCATGGCGAGGGCGGGCACGTGGTCAACACCGGCTCCATGTCGAGCTTCTTCGTCCGCGCGGGGCGCGAGCAGGGCGCCTATGCCGCCACCAAATACGCCGTCGCCGCGATTTCGGAGGCGTTGGAGCAGGAGCTGCAAGGCTCCGGCATTGGCGTTTCCATCCTTTGCCCGGGCGCGGTGACGACGTCGATCTTTGACTCCGCCGCCACGCGGCCTGAGCAGTTTGGCGGCGCTTATAGCAGGCCCAGGCAGGAAGCGTTGAAGAGCGCGTTTGCGAGCGGATCGCTCGATCCCGTGGTTGTTGGGGAGCGGGTGTTGCAGGCAATCAAGGACGAGCAGTTCTACATCCTGACCCATACCAATGAGCGCAAGGCGGTGCAGGCGCGGCTGGATCGCATCATCGCCGCGTTTGACGCCGCGGACGCAAGTTCCTGATGCGGCCGATCCTGCATGCGGCGCATCGGGCTAGTCGGTGGCTGGATGCGACGCTGGGGCCGGTGTACCGGGTGGTTTTGGCGGCGGGGCTGCTCCTGGAAATGGGGCACCATACCCGCGACATCATCGATAACGGCGGGCAAACCCCGCATTTGGAGCGGTCGCTGATGGTGATCGTGTTGTGCGTGGCCCTGCTGATCAGCACTTTTGCCGGGCTGTATGAGGTTCTCGCGCGCCGGGCAATGCGGGGGCGCTAAATCAGCTTCCCATGCAGGAACCCTAACGCCGGCAAGGGCCGCCACGACCGTGGCAACTCCGCCCGCCGGATCGGACGCACGGTGTAGTTGGGCGCGGGCTGACGGGACGTGCGCAGGAAATTGGCATAGGCCATCACCTGCTGCTCCCGCCAGGCGCGGTCCGCCAGCGCGGCCGCCCGGTTGGAGAAGACCTCCGCCACGCGGTTGGTGCGCCCGATGGAGGCCACCACCGCCCATAGCGTGTCGTCACGGACTTTGCCCAGGTCAATCGGCTGGTTCATGACGGAAACTTTGGCCGGATGCGGCGGTCAAATCAAGCGCGGTGTTGGGATGATCCCGGGCGGTCGCGCTTGAGTGTGGTGCGTCGCCACGCGTCATCCCCGGATGGGTCAACACGCGTCATCCCGGGACTTGTTCCGGGGATGACGCGGAAGAGAGGCCGTCGCCGCTTATGTTAGCGCCCATGGGAACAAGTCCGGGGATGACGGGTCGGGGGTATGTGGGATGGCCTCCTCACCCCGTCAGTCGATCCAGGCGCCACCGTTGACGTCCAGAATCTCCCCGGTGGTGAAGCTGGCCTGCTCACCGGCGAGATAGGTGACCGCGTCCGCGACTTCATCGCCGCGGCCCAAACGCCCAACCGGTAGCAGCGCCTTGAAACTCTCCGGCAAGCCAACGGTCATGGCGGAGGCAATGGGTCCGGGCGCGACGCAGTTCACGGTGATCCCATCCGCCGCCAGTTCCTTCGCCAGGAACATCGTCATCGCATGCACGCCGGCCTTGGCGGAACCGTAAGCCACGTTCCCTGCCCGCTCCTGATCCGCGCGGTTCAGCCAAGGCCTCGGGTTGCCGCCGTTTTTCGCCAGCAGGGAGCCGATATTGATGATCCGCCCATAGCCGGCCTTGCGCATCGCAGGGATAACGGACTGGCAGGAAAAGAACACACCCTTCAGATTGACCGCCATGACGCGGTCCCACTCGGCCTCGGCCAGGGTCTCGGCATTGCCCATGGAGACCACGCCGGCCACCGTCACCAGTATGTCGATCTTGCCGAATTCGGCCAGGGTCCGATCCGCCATCGCGTTCAGCGCGGCGCGGTCGGTGACATCGACCGTCAGGTCGATCACGCGCCGCCCGGTGGCCGCGACCTCCTCCGCCACCGCGGCACAGCCCCGCCGTCCGGCCAGGCACATATCGGCGCCCTCCGCCGCGAAACGGCGGGCGATGGCGCCGCCGATACCACCCGCCGCGCCCGTGATCAGCGCCACCCGTCCTTGCAACCGCATGCGTTTTCTCCCGTCCTGAATTTGCCGCCAGGATGCGCGCGAGGCACACTCCGGTCCAGCATTGGGCAGGAGGAAACCGCACCATGAGCACCACGACACAAGCCGGGCACAGCCCCTATCTGGCCGTTCGCGACGAATGGCTCGCGCGGCGGACGGAAACCGTTCTGGAACCGGAATTGCCGATCGTCGATCCGCATCACCATTTGTGGGAACGCCCGGGCTGGAACTACATGCTCGACGATCTGCTGGCCGACACCAATTCCGGCCACAACATCGTCGGCACCGTGTTCGTGCAATGCCGCTCGATGCACCGCGCCGATGGGCCGGAAGAATTCCGCCCGGTGGGCGAAACCGAGTTCGTGAACGGCGTCGCGGCCATGAGCGCCTCGGGCGGGTATGGCACCGCCAAGATCTGCGCCGGCATTGTCGGGCACACCAATCTGCTGACGGGCGCGCATGCCTCTGACGTGCTGGAGGCGCATATCCGCGCCGGCGGCGGGCGGTTCCGCGGCATCCGCCACATCACGGCCTGGGACGCTGATCCGTCGCTGATGAATCCGGCTTATGCCCCTCCCCCCGGTTTGATGTTCGATCCGGTGTTCCGGGCCGGGTTCGCGTGCCTGGCGCCGCTGAACCTGACCTTCGACGCCTGGCTGTATCATCCGCAAATCGGCGACGTCGCCGCGCTGGCGCGGGCCTTCCCGGGGACCGGCATTTGCCTCAACCATATCGGCGGGCCGCTGGCCATCGGCGTCTATGAAGGCAAGCGAGCCGAAGTCTTCGCCCAGTGGTCGGCCGCGATCCGCGATCTGGCGACCTGCCCGAATGTGGTGGTGAAGCTCGGCGGCATGGCGATGCGGATCAACGGCTGGGATTTTCATGAGCAGGCCGAACCGCCGTCGTCGGACGCGCTGGCCGCGGCGTGGAAGCCGTATGTCGATACGTGCATTGAGGCCTTTGGCGCCTCGCGCTGCATGTTTGAGAGCAACTTCCCCGTGGATAAGGGCTCGTATGGATATCAGGCGTTCTGGAATGCCTGCAAAATCCTGGCGAAAGATGCCAGCGCGTCGGAGAAGGCTGATCTGTTCTGCGGGACGGCGTCTCGGTTTTATCGCCTGGGGTTATGATTGGATGGGTGCGCGGGCCTGGCTCGCGCACCCATTCTATCTGATAGCTACCGGATATCTGTTAGGTCCCGAAAGCATTCTGGTAGCCGCTGCATAGAGCATTGCTATCTGCTATCGGGCAGTTTTCTGAAGGCTATCTGGTAGCTATCTGCTACCCGTTCACGTCCCGGATAATCTCCGCCCAGCGGTCCAGCACCGGCAGGATCACATCCGCCTTGGCCGAATCCAGGCTCGTCGCCACGCGATCCGCGCCGAGATCGCGGAAACGCTTCATCCGCTCCAGGTCTCCTGTTTGGCCCCAAACGGATATCGACAAGCTATCTGGTTCCCGTCCGGCTTCCGCCGCCATCTGCCGGAAGCGGGGGATCAGCTCACCCAGGTCGGTCGTCGCCTCCGCGGTCACCTGCGGCATCCAGCCATCCGCATAGCGGATCGCGCGCCGCGCCGAGTGCGGGAATGCGCCACCTACCAGTATGGGCGGGTGCGGCTTCTGCAGCGGCTTGGGCCAGGTGCTCATGGGATCGAAGTTGACGAATTCCCCGTGATATTCGGCGACGTCCTGGGTCCAGATCGCCTTCATGGCTTCGACCCGTTCGCGCACGACCTTGTGGCGGTCTTTGAAGGCGACGCCGTGGTTTTCAATCTCATCCTGCAGCCAGCCGCTGCCGATACCGAAGATGAAGCGGCCGTTGGAGATGTGGTCGAGGGAAGCCACCAGCTTTGCCGTCTGAATCGGGTCACGCTGCGCCAGCAGGCAGACGCCGGTGCCCAGGCGCAGGGTCGTGGTCGCCATCGCCGCCGCGGTCAGGCAGACGAATGGATCCATGATGTCGTAGTACTTCTTGGGAATATCCCCGCCATAGGGGAATTTGACCTTGGGCGCGGCGGGAATGTGGGAATGCTCGGGCGCCCAGAGGGATTCAAACCCCCGCTCCTCCATCGCCTTTCCCAGTTCCCCGGGGGTCATGGAGTAGTCGGTGAAGAACATCGACGCGGCGAATTTCATGATGGGGTCCCCGGATTTGCTGCGCAGCAGCATGGCCCGTTCCGGGGGGTGGGGTAAATGGGGTTGAGGGTGAGTGGGAGGGGCGGAGGTGGGCCGCCTTCCCGGCCGTCGTGCTCGCTGTCTCGTCACCCCTCCCCACGTCATCCCCGGGCTTGTCCCGGGGACCAAGGTTTCCGCAAGTGCCGCGATTGGTCCCCGGGACAAGCCCGGGGATGACGTGGGGAGGGGCCTGGGGATGACCAAGGAAAGGGACCGTACGGGGGAATGACGACGCGGGGAATCGAAGGCCCGAAGCGTTACGCCCCCTACCCATTCACCGCCCGGATAATCTCCGCCCATTTATCCAGCACCGGCAGGATCTCATCCGCCTTGGCCGAATCGAGGCTGGTGACCGCGCGGTCTACGCCCAGATCGTGGTACCGCTTCATCTGCTCCAGCTCCGGTGATCGGCCCCAAACAGATATCGGGATGCTATCCGGTTCCCGTCCGGCTTCCGCCGCCATCTGGCGGAATTTCGGGATCAGGTCGCCCAGCTCCGTCGGCGCGGTCGCCGTCATCTGTGGGATCCAGCCATCGCCATAGCGGATCGCCCGACGCGCCGAGTATGGGAACGCGCCGCCTACCAGAATGGGCGGGTGCGGCTTCTGCACCGGTTTGGGCCAGGCCATCATGGGATCGAAATTGACGAATTCGCCATGATATTCGGCCTTGGTCTGGGTCCAGATTGCCTTCATGGCCTCAATCCGCTCCCGCACCACCTTGTGCCGATCCTTGAAGGCGACGCCGTGGTTTTCCAGCTCGTCCTGGTTCCAGCCGTTGCCGATCCCGAAGATGAAACGACCTTTGGACACCTGGTCGACGGAGGCAACCAGCTTCGCCGTCTGGATCGGGTCGCGCTGCGCGACCAGGCACACGCCGGTGCCAAGGTTCAGCGTCGTGGTCGCGCCGGCGGCCAAGGTCAGGGATACGAACGGGTCCATGATGTCGTAGTATTTCTTCGGCAGATCGCCGCCATAGACGAAGGGGGATTTGCGCGACAGCGGGATGTGGGAATGCTCGGGCGCCCAGAGGGACTCAAACCCCCGCTCCTCCAAGGCGCGGCCCAATTCGGCCGCGGTCATGGAATAGTCGGTAAAGAACATGGACGCGCCGAATTTCATGGAAACATGCTCCTGAAGGATTAACCGTTGACCGCGCGAATGGCCTCAGCCCAGCGATCCAGAACCGGCAGGATCTCATCAGCTTTGGCGGAATCCAGGCTGGTGATCACCCGGTCCACGCCGAGATCGCGGTAGCGCTTCAACTGGTTGGTGTCTACTGAACGGTACCAAATAGATATCGGGATGCTATCGGCATCCCGTCCGGCTTCCGCGGCCATCTGGCGGAAGCGTGGCACCAATTCCCCCAGCTCCGTCTTGGCATATTCGGTCACCTGCGGCATCCAGCCATCGCCGTAGCGGATCGCCCGCCGCGCCGAATACGGGAACGCGCCGCCCACCAGGATGGGCGGATGGGGTTTTTGCACCGGCTTGGGCCAGGTCATCATCGGGTCGAAATTGACGAATTCGCCGTGATACTCGGCCTTGGTCTGGGTCCAGATGGCCTTCATCGCCTCCACCCGTTCGCGCGCCAGCTTGTGGCGGGTGGCGAAGACCTGGCCGTGATCTT
Organism: uncultured Acetobacteraceae bacterium; assembly: GCA_903900905.1. Lineage (GTDB taxonomy): Bacteria > Pseudomonadota > Alphaproteobacteria > Acetobacterales > Acetobacteraceae > Rhodopila. Next base: position 583 of record CAIUPC010000102.1, on the reverse strand, counting down.
CCATCTCATCCTGGTTCCAGCCATTGCCGATTCCAAACAGGAACCGGCCGTTGGAGACCTGATCGATGGACGCGACCAGCTTCGCCGTCTGGATCGGGTCGCGCTGGGTGATCAGGCAGACGCCGGTGCCGACGTTCAGCGTGGTGGTGGCCATCGCCGCCGCGGTCAGCGTGACGAAGGGGTCCATCACGTCATAGTACCGCTTGGGCAGCTCGCCGCCCATGATGAAGGGCGTCTTGCGCGACAGCGGGATGTGGGAGTGCTCGGGCGCCCAAACGGACTCGAAGCCCCGCTCCTCCAGTGCTTTGGCGAGTTCGCCGGGGCCCATGGAATAGTCGGTGAAGAACATGGATGCGCCGAATTTCAAGGCTGGTCTCCCGTTGGATGCTTGGGCGGACAATGCCGCGATTGGGAGGGCTGGGCAAATGCCGACCGGTCGATTTCCCGCTTGGAGCGACTCCCCCTGATGCGGAAGATAGGGGCGATCCAGCCTCCGTCTTGACTCGGGTCATGACTCTTTATCAAGGACTTAGCGATGACCGGCATGACGGCTCCTGGCGACTCGATAGAGCTGGACGAGGAT
>CAIUPC010000101.1 GCA_903900905.1 uncultured Acetobacteraceae bacterium | reverse complement strand
CTGCGGGTGAACCCCAACCAGATCACCACCCGCATGACCATCGATGACATGCGCGCCGGCAAGACGCCGCCGAAAGCCGCCGCGAAGCCCAAGCGGGCGCCGGCTCCGGCGCATCCGCAGCCGACGCGCAAGGCCGCCGCGGCTGGGAAGAAGCGGGGGTAAGCGCGCGGCGCCGCGATGCCCGATTCGCCCGACGTTCTGCTGGAACGCGCGGCGCGCTATTATCAGGCGCGGGCGTTTGAAGCGGCGGCGTCCTGTGCCCTCCTGATTTTGGCGCAGGACGCCGCCCACTTCGATGCCTTGCATCTGCTGGGCGTATTGTCCCTGAACATAGGACAGAACGCCGACGCGGTGGGCTATTTGACCCGGGCGGCGCGGTTGCGCCCGGATGACGGCGCGATCCCCTTCGCGCTCGGCAACGCCTTCGCCGCCCTGCACCTGCACGAACAGGCCATCGCCGCCTATCGCCGTGCGCCGGCGAATGAACAGGTCCTGAACAACCTCGGCGCCGCCCTGCGTCACGCCGGCAGGACCGGGGAGGCGATCGAGACCTTCCGCCGTGTCCTAGCGCGCCAGCCGCATTTCGCGCCCGCCTGGTTCAATCTCGGCGAATCCCTCGCCGCCGCGGAGCAGTGGGAGGAGGCGGTCACCGCCTTCCGCGCCGCGTTAACCCATGCGGCCCCCGACACCGCCGCCGAACGATTGGCCCGTATCGCCATCGCGCTGGGCAACGCGCTGGTGGAACTGGACCGGGTCGAAGCGGCGCGTGCCGCCTGTGAGGCGATGCGGACCCGGTTCCCCGATAACCCGGCCTTGATCTGGCACGCCGGCCTGGCGGCGCTGCATCTCGGCGACTACCGCTCTGGCTGGCGCGATTACGAAGCCCGCTTTCTGGTCCCGGGCCACGATCCGCCGCGTGCGGACGCCAGCATGCCCGATATCAGCGCCCTCGCCGGCAAGCGGGTCCTGCTGTTGGGCGAGCAGGGCCGTGGCGATGTGCTGCAATTCGTGCGCTATGCGCCGCTGCTCGCCGAACGCGGCGCGACGGTGCATCTCAGTGTTACGGATGATTTGAAACCACTCCTGTCCGGGATGGATGGGGTGAGCACGGTCATCGGGGAGGATGAGGCGGAACCGCCCTATGACATCGTCACCCCGGTGATGAGCCTGCCGCATGCTTTTGGGACAACGCTGGAAACGGTGCCGAATCGCGTCCCCTATTTGCGCGCCCCCGCCTCCCGCATCAGCGCCTGGCGCGACAGGCTGGCCGCGGTTGCGGCGTTACACGTCGGCCTGTGCTGGGCGAGCACCAATCCCGGACCGCGCCGCGGCACCGATCTGGAAACACTCCGGCCGTTGCTGGATTGTCCCGGTGTGCGGATCCATGCCTTGCAAAAAGCGATTCCGGACGGGGATCGCGCATGCCTCCACCGCCATCCGGCCGTTCAAGACCATAGCGCTGATTTGACCGACTTCGCGGAGACGGCGGCCCTGATCGAGGCGCTTGATCTGGTCATCTCGATCGACACCGCCGTCGCGCATCTCGCGGGCGGGCTCGGCAAGCCGGTTTGGATCATGTTGCCGCATGTCGCGGAATGGCGCTGGCTGCGCGGCCGGGGCGACAGCCCCTGGTACCCCTCCGCCCGCCTGTTCCGCCAGCCGGCTCCGGGGGATTGGGCCGGTCTGACAGACGCGATCGCGACAGCCCTGTCACGGGCTGTCGCGTCACCGGATACGCTGGAACGGGATCAGCGGTTGCGTTGACGCCGTGCTTCCGGGCGCAGGCCAAGGCCGCTTTCCTTGGCCAGGCTGGAGCGCAGCTTGGCATAGTTGGCGGCAACCATCGGATAATCCGAGGGCAGGCCCCACTTGGCGCGATACTGATCAGGCGTCAGCCCGTGAACCGTGATCAGATGCCGCTTGAGCATCTTCATGGTCAGACCGTCTTCCAGGCAGACCAGATGATCCTCGCTGGCAGGCTTCGATTTGGCCGCACTGCGCGCGGGGGCACGGGTCTGCACCCGAGCCGGAGCCGGAGCATCGTCATCTTCGTGCTCATGGTCATGATCATGATCGTGGTCATGATCTTCGCTGTCATGGTCTTCTTCAGCCGCCAGCTCCATCTCGATACGCGACGGGGCCGGGCCGAAACTGGCCAGCGTCTCATAGACATCGCGAATCAGGCCCGGCAACGCGTCGGTCGCGGTCGCGTTATGCCCGACATGGGCGCTGACGATCTGCGCCGCGAGGGTGAGAAGACGATCGGCTGGTACTTTGGCTGGCATGGTGCGCTCCGGCGGCTTTGACGTTTCTTTAACGGTGTATTACTTTGGGCCGTCCGTCAACGCCGGAGTGCGGTGACTCGGACGTAAATGACAAAAAACGGGTGCCAAATGCGTGATCGGGTCTTTCAGGACGCATATGACAGGGTGCGAGCCCGCTTTTCAGACGAAGCCTGGCTCGCCATGCAGCCCGGTGAGATCACGCGCGCCATCTACGACGAAATGCGTTCGCTGGACTCCGAACGCACCCCGCCTGACCCGCCGGCCTCTCCAGGCCGCCCGCGCGCTGGCGAGCAGCCCAGAAACGGACGCTCATAGCACGAGAGGAGCGACCTCCAGCCACCGCCCTTCCTGATCGCTCAGATAGGCCAGTTCGGCCAATTGCACGGCCTTGGCGCCTTCCAGCAACGTGGGCACGAACGGCGCGTCCTCCGCGACGTGACGTAGAAAATCCTCCCAGCAGGCCCGGAAGCTCGGACGATAGGCGATGTTGTCGGGCACATCCTGCCACTGGCTGTAGAAATTCATCGGCTGGCGCGCATCCGCGTTCCATGGCGGCTTCGGCGTGTTGAACAGCGACTGGGTGCGGCAGTCATGCAGCCCGGCCACCGCCGAACCATGCGTGCCGTCGATCTGGATCTGCAGCATGTCATCGCGCCGCAGCCGGCTGGCCCAGGAACTCATCACCGTCGCGATGATGCCGCCCTCCAGCTCCATCAGCGCATAAGCCGCGTCATCCGTATCAACCTTGTATTCATTCCCGCGCTCATCCGCCCGCACCGTGGTCTGGATGGCGGTGCGGCACAGGACCCGCGTGACGGGGGCGACCACGCGGTCCAGCATGTACCGGAAGTGCGCATACATATCGAGCACCAGCCCGCCGCCCTCCGCCTTGCGATAGTTCCAGCTGGACCGTTGGGAGGGTTGGAACATGCCGTCGAACACCCACCAGCCGAATTCGACCTTCACCGACAGGATTTTCCCGAAGAACCCGGCATCGCGCAGCATCCGCAGCTTCATCAGCCCGGGCAGGTGCACCTTGTCCTGGATCACGCCGTTCTTCACGCCCGCCGCCGCCGCCAGCCGGGCAAGGTTCATCGCCTCCTCCAGCGACGGCGCGATCGGCTTTTCCAGATAGACATGCTTGCCGGCGGCGATGGCCTTGCGCGCGAAGGGCGCGCGGTAGCCGGTAATGGCGCAGTCGAAAAAGATATCGTTCGCCGGGTCGGCCAAAGCACCGTCCAGGTCGGTGGTCCAGCGCGCGACGTTATGCGCCCTGGCCAGCGCCTCCAGCTTCTCCGCGTCCCGGCCAGCTAATTGCACATCCGGTATAAGCCGATCGCCGTTGCGCAGCGGGAGGCCGCCTTCAGCGCGGATGGCGAGGAGGTTGCGCAGATGCTGGGTCGTGCCCATGCGCCCGGTGGCGCCGTGTAAGATGATCCCGAGGCGGCGTTCTGCCATGGTGTGTGCTCCTGAATGAGGGTGCCACGGTATGGCCGAAGCGCGGCAGCGCCGGCAACCTCGCGTTGCGCCGGGGGAGGGAGGGCAGGCGGTTTGACCCTACCGGTTCCCCAAAACGATCCACTCCGTCATGGCACGGACAAGCCCTACCGGATTCACAGATCGGGGAAACGAAAATTTGGCAGGTGGGGACAACGGTATTTTCTCCCCGTCATGGCCCGGCTTGTCCGGGCCAACCCCGCCCGCACCCTGCCGCGATAG
>CAIUPC010000100.1 GCA_903900905.1 uncultured Acetobacteraceae bacterium | reverse complement strand
GGTCAGCGCCAGCGGATCGGCATTGCCCGGGCGCTGGCGGTGCAGCCGGAGTTCCTGGTCTGCGACGAGGCCGTGGCGGCTTTGGACGTCTCGATCCAGGCGCAGATCCTGAATTTGTTCATGGACCTGCGCCGCGATCTCGATCTGACCTATCTGTTCATCAGCCACGACCTGGGGGTGGTCGAGCATCTCTCGGACCGGGTGATGATCATGTATCTCGGCCGGATCGTGGAATCCGCGCGATCGGAGGAAATCTTCGCCCGCCCCAACCATCCCTATGCCCAGGCGCTGCTGGCTGAAGTGCCGCGGATCGAGGCGCGCAAGCGCCGCTTCACCGCCATCAAGGGCGAAATCCCCAGCCCGATCGACCCGCCGCCGGGCTGCCATTTCCATCCGCGCTGCCCGCATGCGATGCCCCGCTGCTCGGTTGAGGCGCCGACGCTGCGGGAGATCGCACCGGGTCATAACAGCGCCTGCCATCTGAACGACCAGGGGTGACGGCCATCGATTGTATGGGGCCGGAGCGTTCCGGATGTGTCAGTATCCCGCCGTGGCAACCAAGAATGGAAAATAGCCGTGGCCAAAGGTCAGAAGAAATCGAACCGCGAGGCCAAGAAACCCAAGAAGACGGATGCGGAGCGGGTCAAGGACAGCATGGGCGGCACCGGCCTGGCGATACCGCGCATGGGTGAGCGCGTGCTGCCAAAAAAGGGCTGACCAGGACAGCCGATCCGTCATTTTATATGCGGGTACGGGTGCTGGAAATGGAAAAGGCCGGGACCTGGGTCCCGGCCTTTCTTTCTTCGGTTGCAACCAGTGTTACGCCGGCGTGACGGTCTCAACCACCTCCAGATCGGCGGTCATCACCATGCCCTTGGTTTCTGGTCCCAGGTACACCGCGATCACATAGACGATCAATGAGCCCACGGTGCCGTACAACATCGGCGTGACGAAGCCCATTTTCTGATTGACTGCGAAGTAGGTCAGCAGCGGCGCGACGGCCGCGCCCCAGACGGCGCCCTGGTGGTAGACGAAGCCGGCGGCGGTGGCGCGCACCTCGGTCGGGAAGCGTTCCGACAGCCAGCCGGGGTTCAGCGCGTCCTTGCCGCCGACAAAGCAGATCGTCAGCAGGAACAAAGCCAGGAACCAGTTCGGGTCCGTCGTCATGAGATAGAGCGGCACCAGCGGGATGGCGATGGTGCAGGGGATCATCAGCGCCCAGCGGCGGCCGATGCGTTCCGACATGGCGCCCCAGAAGCTGCTGGCGAGGAAGGTGATGATGTTGCCCCAGAACACCGGGACCGATACCTGCGCCGCCGTCCAGCCCAGCTCTGTCCTCAGATAGGTGCCGAGCATGGCCCAGATGGCGTAGTAAACGCAGAAATTGGCACCCATCCAGACGCAGCCGGTCAGGGTGTTGAACAAATACCGGCGCTTGAAGATGGCGAACAGCGGCAGCGTGACCTGCGTCTGATTGGTATCCTGTTGCTTCTTGTTCTCGACCCAGACTTCCGGCTCTTTGACGTAGAAGCGGATCCAGACGCAGGCCAAAGCCGGCAGCACGCCCAGGATCAGCATGCCGCGCCAGCCATAGCCTTTATGCCAGGCTTCCAGCGGCTCATACAGCAGACCATAGGCCAGCGCTGACAAGGCGAAGCCCAGACCCCATGAACCCTGCAGGACGCCCGACATCAGGCCGCGCGAGCGGGCTGGCCAGGATTCCATGGCCAATGCCGCGCCAGCCGGCCATTCCGCGCCCATGCCGATGCCCAGCAAGGCCCGGACCACGAACAGGAAGGTGAAGCTGGGCGAGAAGCCGGCGATGAAGTTGCACACCGAATACCAGATGATCGAAATCATCAGCGGCGCCCGGCGTCCCATTCTGTCGGCCAGCCAGCCAGAGGCGGTCGCCCCGCCCAGACGCATGATCAGGGTGACCGAGAACACCGCCGTCACTTCGATGAGCGGAACCCCGAATTCCTGCGCGATCGGCGCCATGATGAGCAGAAAGACGGTGAAGTCGAAGGCATCCAGCGTCCAACCCATCCAGGCGGCGCAATAGGCATACCACTGATCTTTGGTGGGTTCTTTCCACCATGGGACATTCTGCGCGGTTCCGCTGTATCCGGACATTTTTCCACTCCCTGTTGATCGTCGTTTTTTCGGACGGGTATTCTATTGGCCCGCCTCATCGGAAGTGTAATCACAAGTCCTGAGAGTTCACAATATTGCCATGTAGGGCCGTCGGCAGACCTGGGCTTGTCCCCATGGGCGCTAACATAAGCCGCGACGGCCTCTCTTCCCCGTCATCCCCGGGCTCGTCCCGGGGACCAATCGCGGCACCAGCGGAAACCTTGGTCCCCGGGACAAGCCCGGAGATGACGGTTTTGGATTCTATCGCTCACTCTGTTAGCGCCTATGGGGCTGGTCCCGGGGATAACTCTTACATCCGTACCTGTAATGACGACCGCGCCGGTGCGTAAAACAGATGAATGCGGGAATGGCGATTAGCGGGTCAGGCGGGCCATGACGGCGCTGATGCTTTCGAGAACCTCGAAGTAATCAAGGATCTCCGGCGACGCGAAACCCTGCGCGACGGTGGCGCGCAGGCCGCTCACAAATGGCTGCGCGAATCCGGCGACGTCGCAAATCAGAATCGGTTTCGCGTGCAGTTTCAACTGCCGCCAGCTGAGAATTTCGATGGTCTCATCGAGCGTGCCGATACCGCCGGGCAGGGTGACGAAGGCGTCCGCGATCTCAAACATGCGGCGCTTGCGGCTGTGCATGCCGTCGGTGACCTCCAACGCATCGAGGCCTTTATGCGCGACTTCCCATTTGACCAGAAATTCCGGGATGACGCCTTCGACCCGGCCGCCCGCGGCAAGGGCGGCATTCGCGAGGACCCCCATCAATCCGTTCTGCCCGGCCCCATAAACCAGCGTGATCCCCGCCTGCGCGAGGCCTTGGCCCATGGCGGCGGCGGCTTCCGCGTAAAGCGGGCTATTGCCGGAGCGGGACCCGCAGAAGACCGCGACCGAGCGAATAGCGTTGGCCATCGAGGAAAACCCTGCGTTTTTGAAGGGGCGAGGCTGGTGCCGGCACACAGAATCGAACTGTGGACCTACTGATTACGAATCAGTTGCTCTACCGCTGAGCTATGCCGGCGTCCTCGGGTCCGCGCCGTATAGCCTTCCGCGCGGGGCCTCGCAACCATGGTTCTTGCTTTCCGCCTAACTGCTTTCCTCCGGCCGGGCGGTTCGTCTATGGAAGGCCCAGAATGGGGATCACAATCGCATGACAACGCTGGTGACCGGCGCGACGGGGTTTGTTGGTTCGGCGGTGGCGCGGACGCTGCTGGCACGCGGGCATGAGCTGCGGCTGCTGACCCGCGCGTCGAGCGATCGCAGTAATCTGATCGGCTTGCCGGCGGAGGTGGTTGTCGGCGATCTGACCGATCCCGCATCGCTGGCGCGCGCGGCAGCCGGCTGCCGCTACGTCGTCCATGTCGCCGCCGATTATCGTATCTGGGTTCCCGATCCCAATGAGATGCTGCGCGCCAATGTCGAAGGCGCGCTGGCGATGGTGCGAGCCGCCGCCAACGCCGGGGCAGAGCGAATCGTGCATTGCAGCTCCGTCGCGGCGCTCGGCCTTATCGGCGATGGCAGCCTGTCCGACGAAAACACCCCGGCACGGGAGGAGGATTTTGTCGGCATCTACAAACGCTCCAAATTTCTGGCCGAACAGGCGCTGTTGCAGGCGATGGCGCGGGAAAACCTGCCGGTGGTGATCGTCAATCCGGCCGCGCCGGTGGGTCCACGCGATATCAAGCCGACGCCGACGGGCAAGATGATCCGCGACGCGGCGGCGGGGAAAGTGCCGGCCTTCATCGATACCGGGTTGAACATCGTGCATGTCGACGATGTCGCCGAAGGCCATGCTTTGGCGCTGGAGCGGGGGCGGATCGGCGAACGCTACGTCCTCGGCGGTGAGAACATGCTGCTGCGCGATGTTCTGGCGCTGGTCTGTGATGTCGCGGGCCGCAAGCCGCCGACGATTTGCCTGCCGGAGGGCCTGGTCTGGCCGGTGGCGGCGGTGATGGAATGGTTCGCCGCCCTGACCGGAATCCCGCCGATGATGACGCGCGATCATCTGAAGATGGCGCGTAAGAAGATGTTCTATTCCTCCGCCAAGGCGATCAACGAACTCGGCTACCAGCCGCGCCCGGTGCGCCTCGCGGTGGAGGATGCGGTCGCCTGGTTCCGCGCCAACGGGATGCTCAAGCGTTGATACTGACGCTTCTTTCGGCGCTGATCTGGCTCTATCTGCTGCTGCTGCACGGCCGCTTCTGGCAGGCCGGGCCGGTGCTGACCCCGCGCATGCCGCTGTCGCGGCCAGACGTCGCGATCGTCGTGCCGGCCCGCGATGAGGCCCCGACGATCGACGCCACGCTGCGGTCGCTGCTGGCGCAGGATTACCCCGGGCGCTTTCGGGTCATCCTGGTCGATGACGGGAGCAGCGACGGCACGGGTGCGATCGCCCGCCAGATCGACGATCCACGCCTGACCGTCCTGACCGGCGCGCCGCGCCCGGCGGGATGGAGCGGTAAGCTATGGGCGGTATCCCAAGGCGTGACCGAGGCCGGTGCGGCCGAGCTGATCCTGTTGACCGATGCCGACATCGTGCATCAGCCGCGACATCTGGCAACGCTGCTGGCCCGGGCGGAGCGGGACGACCTCGATATGGTATCGGAGATGGTCGAACTCGCCTGCGAGTCCTGGGCCGAGCGGGCCTTGGTGCCGGCGTTCGTGTTTTTCTTTCAGCTGTTGTATCCTTTTACTTGGGTGAACGATTCGTTGTGCTCGACCGCGGCGGCGGCGGGTGGTACGATCCTGATACGGACACGGGCTTTGAAACGGATTGGCGGGATTGAAACGGTGCGTGGTGCCCTGATCGACGATGTGGCGCTGGCGACGGCGGTGAAGCAGGGCGGCCGGATATGGCTCGGCCATTCCGCTTTGGCGCGTTCCGTGCGGCCTTACCCGGCCGCGGCCGATATCTGGCGGATGATCGCGCGCACCGCCTATGTGCAGCTGCGGTTTTCGCCGCTGCTCCTGCTCGGAACGACAATCGGCATGGCGCTGACATGGCTGGTGCCGCCGTTGGCGGTGCTGTTCGGCAGCGGTGCGGTCTTTTGGCTGGGGTTGCTGACCTGGCTGGGCGCGGCGGGGTCTTATATTCCGACCTTGCTCCGGTTCGGCCGCTCACCGGCTTGGGCGCTGGCTTTGCCAGGGATCGCCGTGTTCTACATGGCCGCCACGATCGGTTCGGCCGTTAACCATTACCGGGGACGCGGGGTGGCCTGGAAGGGCAGGGCCTATCAGGGGGGCGGCGCATGACCGCCCCTGTGCAGCCCGATGGTAACGTCGAGACCTGGTCCGGCAAGGATCGCGGGGATGAGAATTTTCCCGTTGGTTCGGCGCTGATTCGCCGAGACCTTCGCCCGCATGTGCATGCTTACTATGCCTTCGCGCGCAACGCCGATGACATCGCCGATTCCCCCGACCTCACGCCAGCGGACAAGATCGCCCGCTTGAATGTGATGGAGGCGGTGCTGCTCGGCCATCAGACTGGCGGCTCACCCAGCGCCAGCAAGCTGCGCGACAGTCTGACAGTGACCGGGGTTTCCCCGGTGCATGCCACCGAGCTGCTGATCGCCTTCCGCCAGGACGCCACCAAGCGCCGGTATGAAACCATCGATGAGCTGTACCATTATTGCCGCTACTCGGCGGTGCCGGTCGGGCGTTACATGCTCGATCTGCATGGGGAGAGCCACGAGTGCTACTCCCCCTCCGACGCGCTGTGTATTTCCCTGCAAGTGCTGAATCATTTGCAGGATTGTGGAAAAGATCTGGCAGAGCTCGATCGTTGCTATCTGCCGCAGGCCTTGCTCGATCATTTTGGATCAGGCGTCGCCGCGGTGCGCGGGCAGGCGGAAACGCCGGCCCTGCGGCGGGTGTTCTACACCTTGCTGGACCGGATCGATCGCCTCAATCAAGCGGCGGCCGAATTACCGGAACTCGTCAAGGATCGGCGGCTGCGGTTGGAAACCGCCGTTATCCTCGGCCTGGCGCAGCGGCTGCGGCGGCGTCTTTCGCAGGGGGACCCACTGGCCCAAAGGGTCAAATTGAGCAAGCTTGACGCTGTCGCGTCCGTCATCGGCGCGTTCCGCTTTTTTTGGTGAATCACGGCTCATGAGTCCATTAGGTGCCAATCCCGCCGATTTGGCGGCGGTCGAGGCGATCGTGCGTGCCGCCGGAACCTCGTTCTACCGCGGCATGGCCGTCCTACCGCCTGATCGGCGGCACGCGATGTATGCGATTTATGCCTTCTGCCGGATCGTCGATGACATCGCCGATGAGGAAGGCACGCTGGAAGAAAAACGCGCCGGTCTCGCCGCCTGGCGCGATTATGTCGCCGGGCTGTACCAAGGCCAGTCGCACGACCCCGTGACCCGGGTGCTGGTCGCTGCCGTGGCCCAATTCGGCTTACTGCGGGAGGATTTCCTGGCGGTGATCGACGGCATGCAGATGGACGCCGAGACGGTGATCGTCGCACCGGATCATGCGACCCTCGATCTCTATTGTGACCGCGTCGCCGCCGCCGTGGGCCGGCTGTCGGTGCGGGCGTTCGGGGATTCCTCACCGGCCGCGGACCGGGTGGCGCATGCGCTGGGCCGGGCGCTGCAGCTGACCAATATTCTGCGCGATATCAAGGAGGACGCCGATCGGGGGCGGGTGTATTTGCCGCGGGAGCTGTTGGAGGAGGCGGGGGTGCCGCTCTCGCCGGAGGGGGTGCTGACTTCCCCTGACCTTCCCAAGGCCTGCGCCCGCCTGGCGTCGCAGGCGCAGGCCTATTTCCGCACCGCCCATGCGGCAATGGACGAATGCGACCGCAAGGCGATGAAGCCGGCGCGGCTGATGGGTGCGACCTATGCCGCGATCCTGACGCGCCTGGAGCAGTCCGGCTGGCGCGATCTGGCGTCGCGCGTCAGCCTGACCAAAATGCAGAAAATCTGGATCCTGCTCCGCTACGGGCTGGGCTGATCAGCCCGCGAGGGCGGTGATCTCGGCCTCGCTCAGCCCCCATTGCGCCAGCGCGCCGCGCGGATCGGTGGCGCCCGGCGGGGTCGGATGGGCCGAGGGCGTGCCGAGGAAGCGCGGCGCCGGAGCCGGCTGGCGCATGCCGCCGACATCGATGAAGGCGTTGCGGGCGGCGTTATGTTTGTGATTGGCGGCCTCATCCATCGACAGGACCGGGGCGAAGCAGACATCGGTGCCTTCCAGCACCTCACACCATTGCTCCCGGGTGCGGGTGCGGAACAGGGCGGTCAGGCGGTCTTTGACCTCGGGCCAGGTCTTCGGGTCGCGCTGCGGCGGCATGCTGGCGGGGTCGATCTCCAGCCGTTGCAGCAGTTCGGCGTGGAATTTCGCTTCGATGGAGGCGATGGAGATATAGGTGCCGGGTTCCGAGCACTCATAGACCTCATAATAATATGAGCCGGAGTCGAGTTGGTTGTGACCGCGCGGGCCGGGCAGGCGGCCGCCGGCCTTCATGGCGTAGACCGGGGTCATCAGCGACAGCGCGCCATCGACCATCGCGGCGTCGATGACCTGGCCCTTGCCGGTCGCGCGGGCGGAGATGATCGCCGCCAGCAGGCCGGTGACGAGATAGAGCGTGCCGCCGCCATACTCGCCCACCAGGTTCAGCGGCGGGGTCGGCTTTTGGCCGGCGCGCCCGATCGCGTGGAGGGCGCCGGTTAACGCGATGTAGTTGAGGTCATGCCCGGCGGCCAGCGCCAGGGGGCCGGTCTGGCCCCAACCGGTCACACGGCCATAGGCCAGGCGCGGGTTGCGGGCCAGGCAGACATCCGGACCAAGGCCGAGCCGCTCCATCACGCCGGGGCGGAAGCCCTCCAGCAGGGCGTCGGAGTTCTCGATCATTTTCAGCACAAGCTCGATATTCTCGGGCTTTTTCAGGTCGACGGCGATGGCGGCGCGGCTGCGCTTGGTGAACTCGAACTGCTCCGCCATGGTCACGGCGGCGTCACCGGGCGTAAGGCGATCGATTCGCACCACCGTCGCGCCCATGTCGGCCAGCATCATGGCGGCCAGCGGGGCTGGGCCGATGCCCGCGAATTCCACGATTTTCACGCCTGTCAGGGGACCCATGGTGCTTCCTTCCGGTTTTGTCCGGGGAATTAACCCGGTTTGGGCGGTGGCATGCAATAGAACGGACAGTGGTCATTTGCCTGGTTGCGGTGCGAGGAGGGCGCCTCTATAACGCCCCCCGGCTGCTAACGGCCGCGCCCGGCGACGGGAGCGGTTGACCCACGGAGAGGTGCCAGAGCGGTCGATCGGGGCGGTCTCGAAAACCGTTGTGCCTTTGCGGGTACCCAGGGTTCGAATCCCTGCCTCTCCGCCATTCTCCCCCCTCAGGCCGGCTTCGGGCTTTCCGGTAACGCCATGCGCCCAATCGTGGCGGTCGTGCTGTGGCCTTCCTGTAAGGTCACCAACACCACCTCACCGCCCCAGCCCTGCACCAAATCGGC
>CAIUPC010000099.1 GCA_903900905.1 uncultured Acetobacteraceae bacterium | reverse complement strand
GATTGACCGGGGATTGACCGGGGATTGAGCGATGTCGGCCAGGGTCAGGCGGTCAGGTAAGTCGAACTGTCGGCTGTGCCTGACGCGCCCGCCCGTGCCGTTTACGCGGGCAAATGCATCCCGATATAGGGTGGCAGATTGAACGCACCGGTGTGAATCTCCGGCGTCCAATAGCGGGTCGTGCCAAGGATCCCCGCCGCTTCCGCGCGTGCCCGGATTTCCGATGTCGAAACCGAGGTCAGGCCAGCATCCTTCGCCGCCCAGCCCAAGGTCATGAAACCACCGACATAAGTCGGCACCGCCGCGACATAGGCCGTGACATGCGGGAAGAAATTGCGCCGGCGCAGGCTGGTTTCGCGCAGCTCGTCGGCCTGCATGAAGGGCACGCCGCACTGGTTCACGATCACGCCGCGCGGAGTCAGGATGCGGGCGCAATTCTCGTAGAATTCGTCGGTGAACAGGACTTCGCCCACGCCGATGGGATCGGTCGAGTCGACCACGATCGCATCGAAGGACGCATCCGGCGCACGCTTCACGTAATCGATGCCGTCGCCCACGATCACGTCGGCGCGTGGGTTGGTCCAGGCATCGCCTGCGATCATGGGCATGTGTTCTTTGCACAGGCGGATGACCTCGCCGTCGATTTCGACCATCACGGCGCGCTTGACGGTCTTGTGCTGCAGCACCCGGCGCAGCACGCCGCCGTCGCCGGCACCGATGATCAGCACGTTTTCCGCCGCGCCATGCGCGAGCAGGGGCACATGGGTGAGCATTTCCTGATAGACGAACTCATCGCGCTCGGTGATCTGAATGACACCGTCCAGCACCATGACCCGTCCGTGGGAGGAGCTGTCGAAGATCACGATGTCCTGGAAATCGCTTTTGACCCGCGCCAGTTCGCGCGTGACCAGGAAGCGTTGGCCCCAGTCGGGGTAGAGGGACTCGTTGATCCAGCTATCGGTTGCCATGCGGCTTCTCCATACGAAAACACGGCCCGGGCGTGGCCCGGACCGTGCGTATCGTCAAACGACAATCGGCTTAAACGATCAGGCCGCGGCGCTGTTCGCCGAGATTGATCGAGGTCGGGTGGAACGCGGCCTTCAGCGCCGGAATGCCCTTATACGGGTTGCATTCGCCGCACATGAACACGTCGATGGCGGCGAAATCCCGCTCCGGCCACGTGTGGATAGAGATGTGGCTTTCCGCCAGCACCAGCACGCCGCTGACGCCGCCATTGGGCGAGAAGTGGTGGAAGTGCCCATGCAGGATGGTCGCACCCGCCGCTTCCGCCGCGTCGCGCAACGCGCGATCGATATGCGCCGGGTCGGCCAGATTGGTCGCGCCCCAGAGATCGATCAGCAGATGCGTGCCAGCGAACTTCACCCCGTCCTTTTCGACGAAGTAGTCCTTCTGTTCTTCCGTACTCTGTTCGGCGGTTGCCCGAGCAATATCGGACGAAGACTGGTTGCTGCTCGGGAGATCCGAGACCATCCCCAGTGGGCTGAGTGCGTTCATTGCGTACCCCATTCCTACCAGTAGACGGCCTGTTGGGCAGCGCGGGAAATCCGTGCCGCCCCCTTGGGCCAAGGCGGCGGAAAATGATGAAAGGGGGGGGGGAGCGCAAGCTTTATTATGCCCCTGGGCGTAAAAAAATGCGTGGTGGCTACTGGCGGGGTTCGATCGCTGCCAACCCGGCCGCCAGGTTGCTCGCCAGGGCCGCCTCGCGGCCGGCCCGCTGCAGGTCGGTACCGGTCTTGACCGGCTCCTGCAGCAGCAGGCGCAGCATGTCCGCCAGGGGGCCGGCGCCGATTCGATCCACGTACCGGCCGCGCAAATCGGCCAGCGCCAGGGAATCTCCGGACCGTGTGGCGGCGGCTGCGAGGCGGAGCACAAGCTGTGATTGGCTGTCGTCGAGGGGCCCACTCTCCGGCAGGGACGCCGCGACGGCGCGCGCCAAGGCCGTCTGGGCAGCGCCCCAGTCGCCGGCCTGCTCATACGCCGTTGCCCGTGTCATTTCTGCCGCCGGGCCGCTTAGACCGGCCAGATCGGCGATCGCGGCCGGCGTATCGCCGAGCCTCACATGCGCGGCGGAAGCCAGGAAGCCCCGCAACTGTGTCAGCACCGGGTTCATCCCGTCGGATTCAGTCGCGGTCAGTGCCAGCAGGGCGCCGGCCGGATCGCCTTCCTGCAGCCGTACCCCGGCCAGGCGGGCGCCGATTCCGGCCCTTGTGGCACCGCTTGCCGTGTTCGCCGCGAGCCGTTCCAGTATCGGCGCGGCCCGTTCGGGCAAATCAAGAGCCAGAAGCCGATCCGCCACCTGTTCTTCCAGGGCGGGAGCGTTGGTGGCAGTGGCCAGGAGGTCTGAATTTTCGTCTACCAGAGCGATCAGATCGAGCGGCGGGAGCGTCGCCGACGCGTCACCGTCGAGGATGGAGGAAAACATCGCCATCAGATGCGCATGCGTCGTCTTGGCCTGCTCGGGGAAATCGGCCTCAGTGGCGCGCAGTTCCGCCAAGGCCGCCCGCCAGGCTCCGGCCCGTTGCAGCAAATCGGCGACGCGTTCGCGCAGGGCCGGTTCACGCCGATCACCGCGCCAGGCGTAGCGGAGCTTGTCCATCGCGGCGGCGGCGGCGGCGGGGTCGAGTTGCCCGCTGGCCAGCCGTAGCTCGATTGCGCGTGCGGCGGCGCGGGCGTGGTCGCGCTGGTTGGTGCCGGCGGCCAGCGCATCGAGGGCGGCCAGGGCGGCGGCGGGATCGCCATCGGCCTGTGTCAGCAAAGCCCGGGCATAACCGGTGCCGGGCGCGTCCTTGGCCATCGCCAGCAGACGCCGGGCGGCCGCTGTCTCACCGCCGAGGATCAGGCTTTCCAGCACCACCGGCAGCACCCGGTCACGGATCCCCTGGGGGTAGAGCAGCGCCAGCGGGCCGGTGACCGCAAACACGGCGGCCGGTTCGGCGGTGTTGGCTTCGTTCCGTAACACTTTAAGCATCGCCCGCCAGAAGGCGAGTTCATCTGAGTCGCCAAGCAATGGGTCGTTGATGCGGCTGGCTTCGTCCAACCTGCCGGCCAGCATGGCGGCAATGGCGGTGAGGCAGATGGTTTCGGGGGAGGCGGCCTCCCGCGGGTCCTGTTCGGCGGCGACGGTCAGCAGGGCTTCGGCTTCCGCCGCCAGTCCGAGCGCGAGCATGGTCGCCGCGGCCCCCCGCCGTTTCGGCCCGCGGGCGCCTTGCGGCGCGGCGCCGGCAGCGGCGACATCAATCGCGATCCGGCTGAGCAGGGCTTCGGGCGAGAAATTCGGCAGGTTGATCCGCCGCGTCAGGTGCCGGGTGGCGGAGATCGCGTTGGTTTCCTTGCCGGGCAGGGTGATGACCAGCCCGTCGGTGGCGCCGGTCAGGAGAAATCCGGTCCCGGTGGGGCGCAGACCAACGGCTTCCGAAAGCGGCTCGACCACCACGCCGCGCAGTGTTGGCGGTAGCGCGAATTCGGGCGTTTGCAGACCGCTCTCCACGCCTTGGGCGTTATTGCGCACGGTGCCCACGAGCAGCGTGGCACCGGTATCGGGTTCGGCGAGGGCAATGACATGGCCTGGTGCGTCGACCATCATCGATAGCTGATTCGCGCTGGCGTTCAGCGCGATCGGCCGATAGTCCGGCTTTGCGTCCTGGAAGGCGATCTTCCAGCCGCGCTTGCCCGGGGTGAGCGCGACCGTCATGCCCTTGGGCGGGTGCATCGCGATGACCGTGCCATTGGGTAGTTCACTGACATTGGTTTCGGCGAATGCCGGTGCGTCGCGTAAAGCGCCGAGATCGAGGGTCCAGCGTTCGTCGAACACCGCGTAGGTGGTGTTGCCGCGCGTAAACACGGCGGCGCCGGCCTTGTTATTGATCGGGATGGTGAAGGCCAGCTCTTCCGGCGGCGGCGCCTCCCTTGGTGGGGGTGGGGCGGCCTGGGCGGATTCGGTTTTCGGGGGCGTGGCTTTGGCCGGCTCCGCTTTTGCGGGCGGCGGTGATGCTTCGGCCGAAGCCGGTGCCGCGGCTGGCGCCGGCCGAGGCGGCACGGCGGGGTCGAGAATGTCGAGCACGACGCGCCCGTTCACCCGCATCTCCCGCAAGCGGGCGCCGGGCGCGACGGTGATTTCGGCCTGACCGGGGACGACGCGAATGGCGCGGACGTTGTTGGGCGGTGGCTGCGGTTCGGCGAAGAGGGTCGCTTCGGGAAAGCGGACAATGAGCGTGTCGGCGTTGCGGACGATCTTGTAGGCCACGGCTGGCCCGACATCGAACACGATACGCCCAAATCCCGCATGCGGCCCGGTGCGGACGGTAATCGGTGCCGCCGGGTTCGCCGCCACGTTTGCGGGGGCTGCCGGGGCAGCGGGCGGTTCTTCCGCCCGAACCGCCCAGCCCAGCACTACGCTGCCCAGCAGAAGGAGGGCACGTGTGTTCAATCGAAACTCGCCATGAGCTTGTCGATATCCGACTGGTCCATCGCCTGACTGGGCAGTTGCGGGCCGTTGAGCAGTTCATCCTCCGGGGTCGCGATGTCCGTCAAAGGTGGCGGAAGGTCGATGAGTTTGGGGCCGAATGTCGCGACGATCCGGGCGACTTTCTCTTCGATGGTCTTCAGTGCGCCGACAATTTTGGTGATCCGTTGGCCCGTGATATCCTGGAAACTGCAGGCCTCATAGATGCGGGTGGTGGCGTCCTGCAATTTTTTGGCTGATTCCCCCGCCAGCGTGTCGCCGACGGCATCCAGCATTTCGCAGCTTTCCAGGATCGCGTCGGTCGCCGCGGCGGTATGGGCCACGATCGCGTCGAGCTCGTCGGTCGCGAAGGGAATATGGCTGCCGGTGATATCGTCGACCTTCAACGCCGCGATTTCGGCCTTGGCATTGGCGATGGTTTCGCCCAGCGCCTCGACCTCCCGCAGCAAGGCGGTGTCGGGGCCACTGAGGGTATCACTCATGGTTGTCAGCACGGCTCTTACGACCTCAGCTACGAGTTGCGGTTCGGCGTGCGGGCGTTTGGCGCGGATTTCAGCCAGGCGCCCGGCCAGGATGGTTTCACGTGGCATCGGGTGATCAAGCATGACCCAGCACCTTCTCGATCTTGTCGCGCAGGGTTTCGGCGTTGAACGGCTTGACGATGTAGTTCGAGACCCCGGCCTGCTTGGCGGCGACGACATTCTCGGTCTTGCTTTCCGCGGTGATCATGATGAAAGGGGTTTGTTTCAATTTGGTGTCGGACCGGACCTCCTGCAGCAGTTGCAACCCGGTCATCGGCGCCATGTTCCAGTCACTGATCACCAGCCCGAAATTGCCGGCCCGCAGCTTGGCCAGTGCCTCGGTGCCGTCAGAGGCTTCTTCGACATTGTTGAATTCGATCTGCTTCAGCAGATTGCGGATGATCCGCAACATGGTCTTGTAGTCGTCGACGATCAGCACGTTCATCGATTTGTCGATGGGCATGACATTATCCTTTCGGTTTCGGCGGTGAAGCGGATTGTGGGGAGGAGCCCGGCGGCGGCTCCGGCCGGGTACGGGTTTTCGCCAGCTGGGATGTCAGCTCGCGCGCCTTGTCGGGGTTCATTGCCGCCAGGATCGGGGCGGCCTTGGCCTCTTTCATGTGCGCCACCAGCGGCAGCAGCACCGACATCGCGAGTTCGTTGTAAATTGTCGCGGCCTCGTGCGGCTTCATCGTCTCGTAGAGCTTCACCAGGCCTTGCCAGCTCGCGTCCTCTTGCTGCTTACGGGCGGTGTCATAGGATTCGAGGCGCTGTTGCAGGGCGCGCATTTCCTCCAGCCGCAATGCGATTTTCTGTTCCGCCGCCTTCAGCACCTGCTCTCGCGCCGTCACCGCCGCGTCGCGCTTGTCGAGCAGCAGACGCCGTTGCCGCAGTTCCAGCAGGATGGCGCGTTCACTCTCGCTGACCGGCTTTTGCTCTGGTTCCATCGGGGGCGCCGGTTGCGGTGGTGCGGGGGCAATCGGGACGGCGGCCTCCCGCGGTTTTTGGTGGCTTTCGGGCTTTTCGTGCTTCTCCGGCGCCGAGGCATGGGCGGCGGTCACCATCCCCAGCCCCGGCGGGCTGGGTGACCAGCCGCGCACCAAGGCGACGGATTTCAGCACCAGCAGCAGGGTCATCGCGGCGATGGTGAGCGGCAGCAGGCGCGGGGCGGGGATGAAGCGGGCAATGCCGGTGCTCGGGCTCATCGGGCCAGCCTCAGGGCTTGCAGCAGGTCGCGTTCAGCCTGGCTGCGGATCGGGGCTGGGGCTGGCGGTTCCTCCCAACGCGGCGCTTCGGTCATCGGGCGGGCGGCCCGCACGCCGGTTTCCAGCCTGTCAGCCAGACGCTCCCCCCGTTCGGTCAGGAAGGCGAGGTCGTCTTTCAGCGCCCCCGCGATATCGGTCTGGCGGGCGAGGTCCCGCCCCGCGCTGTCCGTGGCCTGACGCAGCTTCTGGATGGAGGCTTCGGCCTGCTGCGTGCTGGCGTTGAAGCTGGCGACCAGCCCCTCCAACGCGCCGCGATCGCGTTTGAGCACGCCCAAGGCGCGTTCCAGTCGCACCGCGTGGATCAGCGTCGCGAGCAGCAGTCCGGCCAGAATCAGGTCGATTGTCCATTCCATGGTGTCAGTCTGCCCACCAAATGTTTAAGAAATCGTAAACAGAATCAGCTTCTTTCATGCGGCTGCGGACGCGGTACCTCGCGTTCGATCCGCACCGCGAGGCGGTTCTTGCGCCGACCAACGCGGCCTTCGAAAAGAACGACCGCGCCGCAGCGCATCAGGACGGAGGAGCCGGGGCCGGTGTTCAGCGTCAGGCTGGAGCCTGGGCGGAGGGCGACAATCTCCGACAGGCGCATGGTTTGTTCGTCCAGCACGACCTCGATCTCGACATCGGTGGACCAGAGTTCCTCGGCCAGATGGGTTTCCCAGATGGAATCGCGGCCGAATTTCTCGCCCATGAACTGCTGCAGCAGCAGCTCACGCACAGGTTCCAGCGTGGCATAGGGCAGCAGCAGTTCCATCCGGCCGCCGCGGTCTTCCATGTCGATGCGCAGCCGGGCGAGGATGGCGGCGTTGGACAGGCGGCTGATGGTGGCGAAGCGGGGGTTCACCTCCAGCCGCTCAAAGCGGAAGGTGACGGGGCAGATCGGGTCGAAGCTGGCTGAAAGGTCCGCCAGGACGACCGCGATCAGGCGTTCGACGAGGTTGCGTTCGATGGTGGTGTAAGGCCGCCCCTCGATGCGCATGGCGGCGGTGCCGCGGCGGCCGCCGAGGAGGACGTCGACGATCGAGTAGATCATCGCGGAATCGATGACCATCAGGCCGTAATTGTCCCATTCATCGGCCTTGAACACCGCCAGCATCGCCGGCAGCGGGATCGAGTTCAGGTAATCGCCGAACCGCAAACTCAGAATATTGTCGATCCCGACCTCGACATTGTCGGAGGTGAAGTTGCGCAGCGATGTCGACATGATGCGCACCAGGCGGTCGAACACGATCTCGAGCATCGGCAGGCGTTCGTAGGAGATCAGGCCGGAACTGATGATCCGCTGGATGCCGGTCTGGGAATCGCCGCCGGCGGGGCCGTCGTCGAAGCCCAGCAGGCTGTCGATCTCCGCCTGGTTGAGCACCCGCGCCGGCTGTGCCGCTTCGGTTTCAGCCTCGGCTTCCGCGCCCCAGGCGGCAGCGAGTTCCTCATCGGTCTGGGGTTCGGACCCGCTCATTGGATCAGCATCTGTACGAACAGGATGTTGGAGATCCGCGCCGGCATGACCGCGACGTTGGCGCGCGTGATCAACTCTTCGCGCAGCCGGTAGGTGCCGGCGGAGCCGCGCAGTTCTTCCGGCCGCATCTCCCGCAAATAGGTCTGGAACAGGTCCTGCAGGCGTGGCATCGCCTGTTTGATCCGCTCGGCGTCTTCTGGTTTTGCGATTTCAAGACGGGTGAGCAGCTTCAGGTAGATGGGCCGCGCGGTGCCGCTGTTGAGGTTGGCGATCATTTCCGGGACATCGACAAAGGTCGGGGGTGCTTCCGGTTTGGCGGCCTCTTCCTTGTGTTCCGCATGCTTCTGGCCAAGCAGACGCGGCAGCACGCCGCTGAACCATAATCCGGCGCCAATCGCGGCAAGGGCGATCGGGACCCCGATCAGCAGCAGCTTGCGCTTGCCTGATTTGGGCTTGCCGGGGTCGGTGGTTTTTGGGGCCTTCTTGCTCATGACCCTGAACCTGACAGCAATTCCTTAAGAAACCGTTAAGATCGGCTTTTTTTTGTCCGGTAAATTTTGCCGGGCGGTTGCGGGTGCCGGTTGGGAGGGGCTCGGGGGAATACGCCGGAGATCAGCGGTCGGGGCCCTTGCGGTTTGTGCTCTACTCACCGAAGGCTGAGAATCGCTCACCCTCGTCATCCCCGGGGATGACGGTTTTGGAAGCCGCCGTCCCCCTGGCACAGGCCTTGCGATGCATCCGCTACCGCAACCCGGATGCTACGCCATGGATTTGAACAGTTCGGTCGCCGCCTCCCGCCTGGTCGCACAGCAGCGGGCGATGGAGGTCACGGCCAATAATCTCGCTAATGCCAATACGCCCGGCTTCAAGCTGCAGCGGATGCAATTCTCCGACTGGCTGAGCCGCCAGCGCGGGGAGGGGGTGCCACCCGGCGGGCGCACCATCGCCTATACCCAGGACCGCGCGACCTGGCGGGATCAGCAGGCAGGGGCGCTCAGTCAGACCGGGAATACGTTTGACCTTGCTTTGCCGGGGGACGGGTATTTCACCGTCTCCACCCCGCGGGGCCCGCGGCTGACGCGCGATGGGCGGTTCGGGCCGATGCCGGATGGGACGCTGACCGATACCGCCGCCAATCCGGTGCTGGACACCACCGGTCAGCCGATACGCCTGCCGCCGGATGCGCTGGGGGTGACGGTTTCGCCCGATGGCACCTTGTCCTCCGCCGCCACCGGTCCGCTCGGGCGAATTGGCGTCGTCCAGCCGAACGATCCCGCGCGTATGCGGCCGGAGGGCGCGACCTTGCTGGACGCCACCGGCCCCACTGCACCCGTCGCGGCGCCCGCCATCGTGCAGGGCGCGCTGGAGGCATCGAACGTGCAGCCGGTGCTCGAACTGACAAAGATGATGAACGATGCGCGGGAATTCCAGTTCGTCAGCCAGTTCCTGCAGGCCGAGAGTGATCGCCAGCAAAGCGCGATCGACAAAATCCTGCCGGCGAACGGCTAAGGGGAGGGCGGACCATGCGTTCCCTCGATATTGCCGGCACCGGGATGCAGGCGCAGCAGACCAACGTCGAAGTCATTTCCAACAATATCGCCAACATGACCACCACTGGCTTCAAGCGCCGGCGGGCGGAGTTTCAGGATCTGATTTACCAGAACCTGCGCCGGGTCGGGGCCAACAGCTCTGACTCCGGCAGCATCGTGCCCTCCGGCGCGCAGGTTGGTCTGGGGGTGAAGACGGCGGCGATTTATCGGATCAACGAGCAGGGGAACCTCCAGCAGACCTCCAACAGCCTGGATATGGCGATCCAGGGTTCCGGCTATTTCCAGGTCACGCTGCCGAGCGGGGAGACGGCCTATACCCGTGACGGCACCTTCGGTCTGGCGGCGGATGGCACCATCGTCACGGCTGATGGGCATATCGTGCAGCCTGGGCTGCAAATCCCGGCGGCGGCGACGAGTGTGATCGTGAATACGTCCGGCCAGGTGCAGGTCACGCTCAGCGGCCAGACGGCGCCGCAGACCATCGGGCAACTACAGCTGGCGGTGTTTCCCAATGAGGCCGGGCTGGAGGCGCAGGGGGACAATCTGCTGTTGCAGACCGCGGCGTCCGGCGCGCCGGTTACCGGCAATCCGTCCGCGCCCGGGTTCGGCTCGGTGATGCAGGGGTTTGTCGAGACCTCCAACGTCAATGTGGTGACCGAGATCACCAATCTGATCACCGCTCAGCGCGCCTACGAAATGAACAGCCGGGTGATAACGACCAGTAATGACATGATGTCCACGCTGACCAATCTGAGGTGATGTGATGCGCTCCTTCGTTTTTTTTATCGGCCTGTGCGCGGCAACCTCCGCCGAGGCGGCGACGCTGCGTCCGGTGACCACGCTGCACGGTCCATCGGTGCGGCTGCGTGATCTGTTCGACAATCCTGGCCTGGATGGCGACCGGGTGCTGGGGCCGGGCCCGGCGCCGGGGGGCCGCATTGTCGTTGAAGCGCCCCAGCTGGGTGCCATCGCGCGCCAGTTCGAGGTCGATTGGCGCCCGGCTTCCGCAGCCGACAGAGCGGTGCTGGAACGGCCAGGCCAGCCTTTGGCGCGCGATGATGCGCTGGCGGCCTTGCGTTCGGCGCTGGTCGGCGCGGGTGCCTCCCCGGATTGTGTGATTGAGCTGGCCGGGTTCGTGCCGCCGCTGATTCCCCTGGGCGCGGTGCCACGGCCCTTGGTCTCCCAGCTTGACTACGACAGCCGCACTGGCCGGTTCTCCGCCCTTCTCTCGGTCGCGGGCGACGGCATGGAGCCATTGGCGGTCCGGATGGCCGGGCAGGTCGATTCGATGGTCGAATTGCCGCTGGCCGCGGCGCGGCTGCTGCCCGGCGCGATCATGCGGCCGGAGGATGTGCGTATCGGCCGGGTCAGCGCAGCCAGTTTGCGGGGGGAGGTGATCCATGGCCTCCATCAGATCATCGGGCAGCAACTGACCCGGCCGATGGTGCCGGGCCAGCCGCTGACGCCGGCCGATCTGACACAGCCGGTCTTGGTCAAGCGCGGCGCGATCGTGCGGCTGCGGTTGGAAAGCGGCGGGCTGGCGGTGACGGGGCAAGGCGTGGCGCTGGAGTCCGGTGCGGCGGGGGATCGTATCAAGTTGCGCAACCCAGGATCGCGCAACCTTCTGGAAGGTGTGGTGATTGGCCCCGATCTGGTGCGGGTGGCACCGGGTGCGCATATGATGGCCTTGGAGGCACGCGGCGACGGGGTGGCGGCGCCGTGAGGCGGATTGTCATGGCGGGTGTGCTGGCCGTCGCGGGATGCGGCAACCTGACGCGGTTGACGGAAGTGGGGTCCACCCCTGCAATGACGGCCTCGGCCGATCCGACGAAGCAGCCGGGCTGGCAGCCGGTAACGATGCCGATGCCGGTGAAGATTGAGACGCCCAATCAGGCAAACGCGCTCTGGCGGCCGGGTTCGCGGGCGTTTTTCAAGGATCAGCGGGCGGCGCAGCTGGGCGATATCGTAACCGTTTTGGTCACGATGAATGACTCCGCCAATCTGAGCAACGCGAGTTCCGCCAACCGGAGCGCGGCGGAAGCGGCGGGATTGCCGCATTTGCTGGGGATGGAGACGCTGATGCCCAAGACGATCGCGGATCCGTCGAAGCTGCTGGCGTCGAGTTCGAGCAACAACAACACCGGGACCGGTCAGATCAAGCGGGCGGAGGCGGTCACGCTGCGACTGGCCGGGGTGGTGACTCAGGTTTTGCCGAACGGGAATTTGGTGGTGTCCGCGCGGCAGGAATTCCGGGTGAACAGCGAATTGCGGGAATTACAGGTGACCGGGGTGATCCGGCCGCAGGATATCGCGTCTGACAATACGGTCTTGCACGATCGGATGGCTGAAGCGCGGATTGCCTATGGTGGGCGTGGCCAGTTGATGGATGTGCAGAACCCGCGCTGGGGGCAGCAGCTGATGGATGTTGTGTTGCCGTTCTGATGTGACGCCCGGGTGGCCGCCGCCGATCGCCCAACGCCCGGCGGGGCGAGGCATCAGGTCATGGTAATCGCGATAACGGCGCGGTTCGGCCGCGCAAAGAGGCGCGTCGAAAAATCGCCTATCATCTTCCAAGGCCAATATTTCAGGTCCAGCAGCCGCATACCGGTATCGAACGCCGCGCCTGTGACGATCGTCGCCCGTGTGTTGGTCCAATCACCCGTGACACGGCCGCGCATGGTGCAGGGGGCGATACGCACCGCGCCGTGCAGGCGGATCCGTTTGACCTTTCCCGCATCAGCCCTGGAGTAGATATAGAGCCTGCCGGCCCCATCCGCCGCGAACCAAACCGGCGTTCGCACGCCTGTGCCATCGCGGCGCATGGTTTCCAGGCTCAGGTAGTGTTCGCCAGCGAACGCGGCGAATGGTCCTGTGGAAACGGTCACAATAGCCTCCCGGGCAAAATCTGGCGTTTGTCCGTCTGACGACGATCATACCAACCAGTAAAATGAATGACGCACCGGCCATCGTTACCCGTCATGCCGACGCAGGTCGGCACCCACGCCTTTCTCCTGTCTAACACTGCTAAGTCG
>CAIUPC010000098.1 GCA_903900905.1 uncultured Acetobacteraceae bacterium | reverse complement strand
TTGTTGCTCTGATCTACAAAGTCGTGGGTGGCGGGCCGGAGCCTGTCCTCGGGCGGGCGAAGCCCGACCCGTGGGCCCGCCATGACGGTAGGGAGCGGCCGGTACGTCAATGTCAACACGGACTGGTATTACTATCTCCGTGCATTCTCCGTGGTCCTCGGTGTCCTCTGTGGTGAAAAAGCGGTCTCTCTACCAGCCTGTCGTCGCCAGTCAGGCGCCGCAGGTCGGCTAATACGTCCACATCATCAGGAAACACGATAAGAGCCAGGCGGGTTGCTATAAAACGCGGGTCCTAGGCCATCGCCAATAATGGGACGAAAATACAATAATATTCCAATGGTAACAATATCCGATATGAATCCCCCCCAGGCGGTCAGAAAGCCCGCCCCGCCGCCACCTCATGCGCAAACTCCAAAATCCCCGTCCCAATCCCCGTCAACGGCGCATACCGAGGCTCCGTCGTCGCGCCCGAGCGGTACCGCAACCCCAACTGCAAAAAGATCACCGCCAGCTTATAAAGCGTAATCACCCGGTGAAACCGGAAATCCGACACATCCCGCCCGGTCAGCTTCGCATAAGTCGCCACCGCTTCCTGGCGGGAGCACAGGCAGGCCTCCACCGCCGGCATCTGCTCCATATCATGCATGGCCCAGGGGTCGTCTTTATGGACCCAATAGCTCAGCAGAGTCGCGAAATCGAACAGCGGGTCCCCACGGGTGCCCTGATCCCAGTCCACCACCGCGCGCGGCGCGAAGGTAACGGGATCGATGATGATGTTGTTCAGCTTGAAGTCGTTGTGCAGCAGGCCAGGCTTCCCGTCCGGAACGATGTGCTGTTCCAGCCAGGCCGCCATGTCCCGGTGCAGCGCGTCCGTCCCATCCTCCCGCGCCGCCCAGCCGCGCTTGGACCAGCCGGACACCGCGCGCGCCAGGACTCCATCCGGCCGGCCGAGGTCATCCAGCCCCACCGCCTTAGTATCAACCGCATGGATGGCCGCGATCGTCTCCAGCAGCATCTGCGACAGCCGCGCCCCGATCTCCGGCCGGTGTGCCAGTTCACCCGGCATGTGCTCACGGATCACCAGACCCGGCTTGTATTCGATGATCTGGAACCGCTGCCCGATGATCGCCGGGTCGTCGCACAGATGCAGCCCGCGGGCGACGAACGGCAGCGCGTCCGGCAGGCGCGACAGGATGCGGAACTCCCGCGCCATGTCGTAAGCCCCGGCCGGCAGTTCCCCCATCGGCGGGCGGCGCAGCACGGCGGGCTTGCCGTCGAGGTGAATCAGGTAGTTCAAATTCGCCAGCCCGCCCGCGAATTGCCGCGGCGGCGGGTCCTGATCCAAGGTCAGGCCATGCCCGGCCAGATAGGCCCCAACCGCGCGCCAATCGAGGGCCACGCTCTCATTCGCGGTGCGAAGGTCGGTCTGGGTCGCTTCGGGCACGGTTCCTCCTGTTGGTCTGACGCGCGGGGCGCTACTGATAGCCGAACCCTTGTCAATGATACAGAAGGCCGGATGCGGATTATCGGGTTCCTGCTGGCGATGCTGCTCTGCCCCGCTTTGGCCCGCGCGGGCTGCACGGTCCAACCCCGCACGGCCGTGCCGCTGCACGTGTTCGGCGGCACCATCGCCGTCACCGTCACCGTCAACGGCATCGAGGCACTGTTCATCCTCGACACCGGCGCCGC
This sequence comes from uncultured Acetobacteraceae bacterium, assembly GCA_903900905.1. Taxonomy (GTDB): domain Bacteria; phylum Pseudomonadota; class Alphaproteobacteria; order Acetobacterales; family Acetobacteraceae; genus Rhodopila. The sequence goes on along the minus strand of CAIUPC010000098.1, from coordinate 1,047 downwards.
CCGCTCCATCGTCACCCGCGCCGCCACCACCCGCCTGAACCTCGCACGCGACGAATGGGTCGGCACCAGCATGCGCGGAATCGGCGGGGTGGAGCGATTGCCCAACGCCAACCCGCGCTCCATCAGCCTGGGCGGCGTGCCGCTTTTCCGGAAAACGCTGACCCACGACACCAGCCTGACCGTCGGCTCCCTGCCACGGACCGAGGTCGCGGGCCGCGTCATCGACGGCCTGCTCGGGCGGGATTTTCTGTCGGTGTTCGACCTGGCGCTGGATATGCCGGGCAAAACGCTGACGCTGTATGACGTGAGCGGCTGCACCGGCCAGTTCCTGCCCTGGACCAGGCCCTACACCGCGCTGCCGGTGGAAAACCCCGCCGACAGCGCCCTGGTCATCAGGATCACCCTGGACGGCGTGGCGCTGCGGGCCTTGCTCGACACCGGTGCCGGCCGCACCCTGGTGGCGGCCCCGGGCATGGCGCGGCTCGGCCTGAACGCGGCGGATATGGCGGCGGACCCCACCCAATCCGTCAGCGGGCTGGGTCCCAATACGGTGACAATGCACCGCCACCGCTTCCAATCCCTCCGCGCCGGCGCATCGGTGATGGAGGCCCCCGCCCTCTGGGTCGCCCCCGTTAGGCTGACGCCCATCACCGACATGCTGCTGGGCGCGGATTTCCTGGCCGGGCGCCACCTGTGGATTTCATTCACCACCCGGCAGGTATTCGTCGCGGATTAAAACCCAACCGCCTTCGCCTCATTGACGTACCGCGCCGCGTCCTCCGCCAGCAGCAGCCGCTCGGCCACCAGTTTCTGGGCCGCGGCGGTCACCTGAGCGACATAACGCTCCTTACTGCCATAGCGCTCGACCAGCGACTTGCGGGGGTCGCCCGGCTTCTTGTCCGCCACCGCCGTCGCGAAGGGCAAAAAGCTGCCATCGCGATCACACATCTCACCCGCGGGGAAAGGCGGCTTATAGACATTGAAGCCGGTATGGGTGCCCAACGGCGCCGCCACATCCGGGAGAAACAGCCCGGCGCGGTCGTTGCC